>DATCUL010000403.1:0-14478 GCA_036567405.1 Methyloversatilis sp.
CGCAGCGGCCGCTGGCCGCACGCGCGGCGCGCTGGGTGCTGCGCGAAGGCCTGTCGCGGCCGGGCGTATTCGGCACGGCGCTGGCAGTCGGGCGTCTGGTGCGTCCGCTGCTGCCGGCGTCGCTTGCCGCCAAGATCGCACCGCTGAAGCCGGCCGGCGGCTGGCCGGCCGTGCGTCACGCCCGCCGCATGCTGGTGCTGGCCGGATGCGTGCAGCCGGCGATGATGCCCGACGTCAACGCTGCTGCGGCGCGCGTGCTGGACCGGGTCGGCATTTCGCTGATGGAAGTGCCCCGTGCCGGCTGCTGCGGTGCGCTGCGCTTCCATCTTAACGACCAGGAGGGCGGCCGCAAGGACATGCGCGCACTGATAGACGCATGGTGGCCGGCCATCGAGCGCGGCGACGTCGAAGGGATCGTGATGACGGCGTCGGGCTGCGGCACGACAGTGCGCGAGTATGGCCATCTGCTGGCCGACGATACTCGGTACGCGGAACGCGCCGCACGGGTCAGCGCGATGACCCGGGATCTGTCGGAAGTCCTGCATGCGGAGCGGACGTGCATCGAAGCGCTGTTCGCGCCGCGCGCAGCGCAGGCTGTCCCGCTGGCCTATCACCCGCCGTGCTCGCTGCAACACGGACAGCAGGTGCGCGGGCTGGCCGAGGGACTGTTGCGCAGCGCGGGTTACGACCTGCAGCCGGTGGCGGACAGCCATCTGTGCTGCGGTTCCGCCGGCAGCTACTCGCTGCTGCAGCCGCAGCTGGCGCGTACGCTGCGCGACAACAAGCTGGGCGCGCTGCAGGCGACCGGAGCGGCGGGCATCGCCAGTGCCAACGTGGGCTGCATCGCGCATCTGCAGAGCGGTACCGGCGTGCCGGTCCGGCACTGGATCGAGTGGCTGGACGAGGCGGTTTCGGCTGTCGGGTGAGCGGCTGCGGGGTACGCAGGATGTGCTCAAGTTTCCGGGAAAACGCGCCGTTAAGAGCCGTAACCCGCAATGCAACCGGAAACGACCTCGCCATGAGCCAAGCTAAAGTGAAAATGCCCGAGAGCGCAGACGACCTGCTCGACAGTACCGCCGTCATGCTGCCTTCCAAGCCCCGGCTGCTGATGGAAATCGACAACCTGATGCGGAATCCGGATTTCGAGGTCGGTTTTCTCGCGGAGAGCATTTCGCGTGACCCGGGCGTGCTGGCGGCGCTGTTCAAGCTGTGCCGATCGCCGGCATACAGCCGCGGGCGTCCGCCGGCCAACGCCGAGCAGGTGCTGATGCTGGTCGGTCTGACGCAGACGGTCAATCTGGTACGTGGCATTTCCATCCGCCAGGTGGCCGGCGGGCCGGGGCCGCAGATGGAACGTTTCTGGGCGCGCTGCGAGGAAATCGCCAGCATCGCGTCGCAGATCGCCAGCGAACGCGTGGCGGTGTGCAATGTCTTTCCGGATCAGGCCTATCTCGCGGCGATGTTCCACGACTGTGGCGTCCCGCTGCTCAATGCACGTTACCTGGATTACTGGAAGAAGCTCAGTCTCGACGACGAATCCGCCTGGGTAGACGTGTCGCTGGAGAACATCTCCTACCGCCTCGACCATGCGACCGTCGGCTTCTGGGTGGCTCGCAACTGGGGGCTGCCGGACCTGACGGTGCAAGCGATCCGCCACCATCACGACATGCCGGATGACGACACCTTCGGGCTGCGCAGCACGATAGGCATCCTTGCGCTGGCGACTCACATCTATCTGCTGAACAAGGGTCTCGCCGATCCTGCCTGGTCGGTGCGTGCGCCGGAAATACTCGAAGAACTGGGCATACACGCCAGTGCGTTGGGCGAATACATCGATGAAATCAATGAACGTCATGTCAGTCTGACGATGTGAACATTCGTCAAAACCGTGCTCCGTGAGGTCTTGGGTGTGCAAAGCACCCTGCGGGATTGCCCGATGCACGGCTAGAATTACGGGAAGTACCCGGAAACCTTCATGGCGCTCAAACTCGACAGCTGCGTGGCGCAGCACATAGGCGATCGCAAGGAACAGCAGGACCGTGCAGCCGTTTTTCCGCATTCCCGGCACAAGGGAATGCTGATGGCTGCGCTCGCCGATGGCATGGGCGGGCACAGTGGCGGCGCGATGGCGGCCGAACAGGTCATGCTGAAGGCGCGCGAGAACTTCGAGTCCTATGCGCCGAAGGCCGAAACACCGGAAGAACTCCTCCGCAGCGTTGTGGAAGAGTCTCATGTAGTGATCAAGCTCACCCGCTTCACTTCCGAGCAGGATCCGCATTCGACGGCCTGCGTGCTGCTGATGCAGGCCGGACGCGTGGATTGGGCGCATTGCGGCGACTCGCGCATCTACCATTTCCGCGACGACAAGCTGGTCAGCTGCAGCAAGGATCATTCGCTGGTCGGCGAACTGATCCGCCAGGGCCGGCTGGACGAGGAAGGTGCCAAGACGCATCCGCAACGCAATCTGCTGTTGCACTGCCTGGGTGCTCAGAAGGAGCCGGTGATCGATTACGGCGGCGCCTCGGAACTGGTCGATGGAGACAGTTTCATGATCTGTTCCGACGGTTTGTGGGCCTACTTTTCCGATGAGGAAATCGGTGGCGTGCTGTCGGTCTATTCTGCGCGCGAAGCGGCCGAGATCTTCATCAAGCGGGCGCGCGAGCGCGGCCGCCCGACCGGCGACAACGTGTCGCTGATCATCATCAAGCTGGTCGATGTCGAAGCACGCCAGAAGGCCGACAAGGAAAGACTTGACGCGGCCCGACGCAAGCTCGGCAAGATGATGGCCTGATCTCTTCCTTGCGGCACGCGCAGCAAACGCGTGCCTTGCTCCGCCGACATTTCACACGCTTGGCCCGCTTCACACCTTGTGGCGAAGCAGCATTGATGCGTCGCGCGCCCACCACCCCGCGCTGATTTCCCCCCATCCCCTGCACACGGCTTCTGCTCGGGGATAGTATGCACGAGCCGGTCAGGGGTCCCTGCAGCGTTGGCCCCAGCAAGCCGGAAAAAACCGGCATGACACGGATCGCGTGAAGTGTTCGCTTTGCGCGTCATTCAACAAATGCGTTCAATCGGGGGGAAATCCATGGCAGTCACCATAGGTGTGCCGAAAGAAACCGCGGAGGGCGAGTGCAGGGTTGCGCTCACGCCCGAAGTGGTCAAGAAGTTCGCGGCGCTTGGCGCCGCGGTGCAGGTGCAGTCAGGAGCCGGCGCGAGCAGCCACTATCGCGACGAGGATTACGTCGCGGCCGGAGCGGTGCTGGCTGACAGCAGCGAGGCGATACACGGCACGGCAGATATCGTGCTGCGTGTCGGCGTACCTACCAATATGCAGATCGAGGCGCTGAAGCCGGGAGCCGTGCTCACGGGTTTCCTGCAGCCGTACTCGGACCGCGCGCGCGTCGCGCGTCTGGCCGAACGCGGCATCACCAGCCTGGCGGTCGAACTGGTGCCGCGCATTTCGCGTGCGCAGAGCATGGACGCGCTGTCCTCGCAGGCCGCCGTGGCCGGCTACCAGTGCGTGCTGATCGCGGCGAGTCACTGTCCGAAGTTCTTTCCGATGTTGACCTACGCGGCGGGCACCATCCGTCCGGCGCGCGCGCTGGTGATCGGCGCCGGCGTGGCCGGTCTGCAGGCGATCGCCACGGCGAAGCGGCTCGGAGCGATCGTCGAGGCCTATGACGTGCGGCCGGAAACCAAGGAGCAGATCGAATCGCTGGGCGCCAAATTCGTCGATACCGGCGTTTCGGCGGCGGGCAGCGGTGGCTATGCGCGCGAACTGACGGCCGATGAGCTGGCGCAGCAGGCGGCGAAGCTGGGCAAGGCAGTCGCCATGGCCGACGTGCTCATCACCACGGCGGCGATTCCGGGAAAACGGGCGCCGCGCATCATCACGCTCGACATGGTCCAGGGCATGAAGCCGGGGGCGGTTGTCGTCGACATGGCGTGCGAATCGGGTGGCAACGTCGATGGCACGATCGCGGGCCAGGCCGTGCACGTCGGCAATGCACTGGTGATCGGTCCGGCCAACATCACGTCGCGCATGCCTGTGCATTCGTCCGAGATGTACGCCAAGAATCTTTTCAACCTGCTGTCGCCCTTCGTCAAGGATGGCCAGTTCGTGCCGGACTGGCAGGACGACGTGATTGCCGGTACCGCACTCACCCATGGCGGCGAGGTACGGCATGCGATGGTGAAGAAGGTGCTCGGCTTCTGATGCGGCCGGCCTCTGGGCAAGCGCTGTACCGTCTCCGCCGCGCAGGTTGCAGGAAGACCTCGGGAGGCGGCTCTCTCGCAAATGGAAAGGGACAATAAATGGAAGCGCTTTATATATTCATGCTCGCGGCGTTCACAGGCTACGAGGTGATCGCCCGTGTGCCGGTCATCCTGCACACGCCTTTGATGTCGGGTTCCAACTTCGTGCACGGCGTCGTGCTGGTCGGTGCCATGGTGGTGCTGGGACATGCCTCGCCGGATGATCCGCTGCAACTCGCGATCGGCTTCATCGCGGTCGTGCTCGGTGCGGCGAATGCGGCCGGCGGCTACGTCGTGACCGAACGCATGCTCGCCATGTTCACCGCGAAGAAATAAGGGGGCGACAACGTGAATGCACAACAAATGATCGTCGACGCATCCTATTTCATCGTCGCGGTGCTGTTCATCCTCGGCCTGAAGGCGATGGCCTCGCCGGTGACGGCACGCAAGGGCATCGTCTGGGCGGGCGTCGGCATGGTGGTGGCGACTCTGGTCACTTTTGCGACGCCGGGCATGCAGAACTTCGGCCTCATCATCCTGGCCATCGTGATCGGTGGTGCCGCGGCGTGGTGGTCGGGCAAGGTGGTCAAGATGACCGACATGCCGCAGATGGTCGCCATCTACAACGGCATGGGCGGCGGCGCGGCGGCAGCCATCGCCGCGCTGGAGTTTGCGCGTGGCGAGGTACACGGCACGGTGTTTACCGCGCTGGCCACGCTCGGGGCGCTGATCGGATCGGTGTCGTTCTCCGGTTCCTGCGTGGCGTTCGCCAAACTGCAGGGGCTGATGAACAAGGCCTGGCGGCTGCCGGCGCAGAACGCGGTCAACATCCTGCTTGGTCTGGTCACCGTGCTGGTTGGTGTCGGCATCGTGATCAGTGGCAGCCCGACACCGGTGCAGATCATCGCCTTCTTCATCCTCGCGCTGGTGCTCGGCGTCATCATCACGCTGCCGATCGGCGGTGCCGACATGCCGGTGGTGATTTCGCTGTTCAATGCCTTCACCGGCCTTGCCGTGGGCTTCGAAGGTTACGTGCTGGGCATTCCGGCGCTGATCATCGCGGGTATCGTGGTCGGTGCCGCCGGTACGCTGCTAACGCAGCTGATGGCCAAGGCGATGAACCGTCCCATCAGCAACATCCTGTTCTCGCCGATCACCGGCGAGGCGCAGGGTGGCGCCGGGCCGACCGGCACGATGAAGGAGTGCTCGGCGCTCGATGGCGCGTCGATGATGCGCTATGCGCAGAAGGTCATCATCGTGCCCGGCTACGGCATGGCGGTGGCCGGTGCGCAGCACAAGGTCTATGAAATGACCAAACTGCTGGAGGAAGCCGGTGTCGAGGTCAAGTTCGCGATCCATCCTGTGGCCGGTCGCATGCCGGGGCACATGAACGTGCTGCTGGCCGAAGCCGGTGTGCCGTACGAACAGATCTTCGATCTCGAGGAAATCAACGAGGAGTTCTCGCAGGCCGATGTGGCGCTGGTGATCGGCGCCAACGACGTGGTGAATCCGGTCGCCCGGACCGACAAGACCAGCCCGATCTACGGCATGCCCATCCTGAACGCGGACAAGGCGCAGAACGTCATCGTCATCAAGCGCGGCAAGGGTGCGGGATACTCCGGCATCGAGAATGCGCTGTTCTTCGAGGAAAACTGCCGTCTGTGCTACGGCTCGGCGCAAGGTGTGGTGGCTGAAATGATCGGCCATGTGAAGTCGCTGAGCTGATCGGGTCCGTGCGGGCGAAGCCGCGTGTCCGCGAGAGCGGCGCGCGGCTTTTTTTGTTTCCCGGGCCGGCGGATAGCAGATATGCGTGACGCAGCCGCTCGCAAGGTACAACCTGACACACAGGGTGGCGTCCAAACGGCACTAGTATCCGGAGAGCCAGGGAATGTGCAGGGCTCCCTGCCGAGTCGGTGACACGAATGAAAGAGGACCGAATGGCGACAATGTGGTTGCCGGTCCCGATAGTGGGTGGCACAGAGGAGGTGCTCAATGTCAGGCCGTGAATCTGCATTCGCCTGGTTGCGGAAGACGTTCTCGCCATACCGCAGCGTGCGATCCCGATTTGCGTTCGTCATGGGGGGTGGCGGTATCGCCTTCGGGCTGCTGCTGACCGGCCTCATGGAGTGGCGCCTGGAAACGACTGCCCGGACGGCCGCCCTCCAGGCGCTTCATCTGACCGCACACAGCATCGCCAGTCGCCTGACTGCGGACCTGGAGAACCGGGAGAGGGAAGTGGCCCTGATGGCCGACCTGGCGGGCACGTCCGGCATCACCGACCCCGCTTCGATTCGCTTCCTGCTCGATGGGCTGAAGAAACGCGAACCGACCTATGCCTGGATAGGCATGACCGATGCCTCCGGAAATGTCCTCGCCGCGACCGACGGGCTGCTCGAAGGCGTGAATGTCTCCGCGCGTCCCTGGTTTGTGGCTGGATCGCAAGCGCGCTTTCTGGGTGATCCTCACGAAGCCAAACTGCTGGCCGGTGCGCTGAAATCCGAAGTGCCGGACGAACCGCTGCGCTTCGTGGACGTGGCAGCCCCGTTGACCGGCGACGGGCACGAAACTGCAGGCGTGTTCGGTGCCCATCTGCACTGGCGCTGGGTGCGCCAGGTGATTGCCGATGCGCTGCAGCAGACGGACGACGGCACGAAATTCGAAGTGCTCGTTGCCGACGGGCGGGGCCAGTGGCTCGTGAAGCCGGAAGGTGAGTCCGCAGGCAATCTGGCCGAACTTGTCCATTTGCAGCAGGCTTCCGACCGATACATTTCCGTCCAGGCCGGAATCGAGGCGGGCAGCCAGTCGCCGAAGCTCGGTTGGACCATTGTCGTGCGCGAGGAGGCGCAGCATGCGTTTGCAGCGCTGTACGCCAACCGCAAGCTGCTGCTGCTGTTCACGTTGGTGACGGCACTGATGTTTGCGGTGATGAGCTGGCTCATTGCCGGCCCGGTCGTTCGCCCCATCGTCAGTCTGGCGGACAGCGCGCGCGCCTACCGCCCCGGTCGCGGCAATCCGTTCGGTCGGGTTCCCGATCATGTGCTCGACGAGACAGGTGATCTGGCTCGCGTGATGCGACGACTGATCGATGAACTGCAGTCCCACAGTAGCCAGTTGCAGCTCTTCATCGAACATGCGCCGGCATCCCTGGCCATGTTCGACCGGCGGATGCGCTACCTGGTGGTCAGTCATCGCTGGCTGGAGGACTACTTGCTGGGCGACCGCGACATCATCGGCGAATCCCATTACGAGATATTTCCGACGATCCCGGACGCGTGGCGCGATATCCATCGCCGCGGAATGAACGGGGAGACGCTCCGTTCCGACGAGGATCGCATGGTGTTCCAGGACGGATCCGAGCACTGGTTGCGCTGGGAGGTGCTGCCCTGGCTCGACGGAAATGGCGAAGTCGGAGGCATTGTCATCTTTTCGGAAGACATCACCCGTCACAAGCAGGCGGAACTGGCCATCCGTGACCTCAACGCCAATCTGGTCGAACAGGTCCGGGAGCAGACCGGCGAATTGCGGGAAGCAAAGAAGGCGGCGGAAGCCGCCACCCAGGCCAAGAGCGATTTTCTGGCCAACATGAGCCATGAAATACGGACGCCGATGAATGCCATCATCGGTTTCACCCACCTGCTGCGCAAGAAGTCGGATGACCCGGAACAGATCGACAAGCTGGAAAAGATATCGATGGCCGGCCATCACCTGCTGGGCATCATCAACGACATCCTCGATCTGTCGAAGATCGAGGCCGGGCAACTGGTGTTGCAGGATGACCAAGTCGACGTCCGGACACTGGCGGTCAATGTCGCATCGATGCTGGCCGAGACGGCCGCCGCCAAGGATCTGTTGCTGAAGACCGAACTGGAGCGTCTGCCGTCGGCACTGCGCGGCGACGTCACGCGGCTGACGCAGGCCTTGCTGAATCTGGCCAACAACGCGGTCAAATTCACCGCTCAGGGCACCGTCACGCTGCGGACCCTGAAGGAAGATGAGACCGATGAGCGGATCAAGGTGCGTTTCGAGGTCGAGGATACGGGCATCGGCATCGCGCCCGATATTCTGGCAACGCTGTTCACGCCCTTCCGGCAGGCCGACGAAACCACATCCCGCCGGTTCGGCGGTACCGGTCTGGGTCTGGCCATCACCCGCCGGCTGGCGGAAATGATGGGCGGCGAGGCGGGCGCGAAGAGCGCACCGGGCGTGGGCAGCACGTTCTGGTTCTCGGCCTGGCTGCGGAAGGTCGAACCGAGACAGGCCGATGCCGCCGCGGATCCGGTGGGTGATGCCGAAAGCTTGCTGAAGCAGGGCTTTGGCGGTACCCGTCTGCTGCTGGTCGAGGACGATCCGATCAATCAGGAGGTGGCCCAGGCGATCCTGGCCGATGCCGGCATGGTGATCGACATCGCAGCCGACGGCATCGCAGCGCTGGAAATGATGCAGCGGGCGGCGCCGGGCACCTATGCGGTGATCCTGATGGACATGCAGATGCCACGCATGGGTGGTATTGCGGCGACGCGGGCGATACGCCAGCTGCCGGTCGGCGCGGAAGTGCCCATCATCGCGATGACCGCCAACGCCTTCAGCGAGGATCAGGAGCAGTGCTTCGCGGCCGGGATGAACGATTTCGTCGCCAAGCCGGTCGATCCGCAGCGCCTGTTCGCGACCCTGCTCAGATGGCTGGTGCGGCGGGCGCCGCCTTCGGACAGTGCTGCCGGTTGACGCGAGGGGCCATCCGCTCAAAATGCGTGGCCGGTCACGCGCGACCGCGGGTGGTCGACACAGGCGGACGCCCGGTGCGAGCCGCCCCGGGGCACTGCCGGCTGGGTGCAGTCATGCGCGTAAGGAAGCTGCGGGATGCGGCACGCAGCTGCGATGAAAAGCAGGGTACGTCCTTCCAGCCATCGCCCGAGTCGGCGCACAATAACGGCTTCATAACAAACGAGACGGCGATCCGCTTACCGTTTCCAGAACGTGTCCGCTTCCAAGTCCTCTCTTGCCGCCCTGACCCTGGGCGCGATCGGCGTCGTATACGGTGATATCGGTACCAGCGTCCTGTACGCGGTAAAGGAGGTGTTCCATACCGGTCACGTGGAACTGACGCCGGCCAATGTCTACGGCGTGCTGTCCATCTTCGTGTGGACGCTGACCTCCATCGTGTCGCTGAAGTACGTGACGCTGGTGCTGCGCGCGGACAACAACGGCGAAGGCGGACTGGTCGCGATGCTCGCGCTGGCCGCACAGTCGGTGAAGGACCGGCCCGAGCTGCGCAAGTGGATGCTGCTGGTCGGCATCTTCGGAACCTGTCTGTTCTACGGCGATGGCGTCATCACGCCGGCCATTTCGGTGCTGTCGGCGGTGGAAGGTCTGGAAGTGGTGTCGCCGACCTTCAAGAAGGCGGTCATTCCGCTGACGCTGGTGATCCTGTTCGGCCTGTTTGCGGTACAGAAACATGGCACGGCCGGCATCGGGAAGTTCTTCGGCCCGATCACGCTGCTGTGGTTCATCACGATTTCGGCGCTCGGCGTCTCGCATATCGCGACCCACCCCGAGATTCTCTGGGCGCTCAGCCCTCACCACGCGCTGCTGTTCATCTGGAAGTACCCGGGTGTCACCTTCGTGATACTGGGTGCCGTGGTGCTGTGCGTGACCGGTGGCGAGGCGCTGTATGCCGACATGGGTCACTTCGGCAAGACGCCGATCCGTGTGGCCTGGTTTTCGGTGGTCATGCCGGCGCTGATGCTGAACTACTTCGGCCAGGGGGCGCTTCTGCTGGCCTCGCCCGAGTCGGTGAGCAATCCGTTCTTCAACATGGCGCCGGACTGGGCACTGATCCCGCTGGTGATCCTGGCGACGGCAGCGACGGTGATCGCATCCCAGGCACTCATTTCAGGCGCCTTCAGCGTCACCAAGCAGGTCATACAGCTCGGCTATCTGCCGCGCCTGCGGGTCTGGCACACGAGCATCAAGGACACCGGACAGATCTACATTCCCTTTGTGAACTGGGGCCTGTTCGTGCTGATCGTGCTTGCAGTTGCCTTGTTCAAGTCTTCGAGCAACCTGGCGGCGGCGTACGGTATCGCCGTCACGCTGGACATGCTGATCACGACCGTGCTGACCTTCTTCGTGATCCGTTACGGCTGGGGCTATCCGCTCGCGCTTTGCATCGCCTCCACCGGCTGCTTCTTCCTGATCGACCTCGCATTCTTCAGTTCCAACCTGCTGAAGCTGGCTGACGGCGGCTGGTTTCCGCTGCTAATCGGCGGCGCTGTCTTCCTGCTGATGACGACCTGGCAGGAAGGGCGACGTCTGCTCAACGAGTCACTGAAGGAAAATTCGATCGATCTCCGGGGCTTTCTCGACTCGATTTTTCTGGCTCCGCCCGCACGGGTGGAAGGCACGGCCGTCTTCCTGACAGCCCGGCCGGGCGTCGTGCCGAACGCACTCCTGCACAATCTGAAGCACAACAAGGTGCTGCACGCGCACAACGTGTTCGTGAACGTGCGCAGCCAGGAAGTGCCATGGGTGGGGCTGGCCGACAGGCTGGAGATCGAACAGCTCGGCCATGACGCCTGGCAGGTGATCGTGAGCTACGGCTTCAAGAACGATCCCGATCTGCCGGTCGCGCTCGAACAGCTGAAGAGCCGCGGCGTGTTGCTCGATCCGATGACCACCAGCTATTTCCTGTCGCGTGACATCGTGGTGCCGACGATAGGCAGCGGCATGGCGTTCTGGCGGGAAAAGCTGTTCTCGCAGATGCACCGCAACGCCAGCGGTGCGGCCGAGTTCCTGAACCTGCCCAACAACTCGGTCGTCGAACTGGGCAGCAAGATCGAGATCTGACCGGCGGCGCAGACCGGGCGGGCAAGACGGCTGCAGTGGGCCGGTGTCTTCCCGCAGGGATATCCGGGAGGGCAGACAAGACAACGGGGGCGAATGCCCCCGTTGTCTTGTCTGCAGTCGTGCGCTCAGGCCCCCTCAGACCAGGACTGTCTGCTCCGCCGCGCGGCCGCCGCAGTCAGCCCCAGGCCTGCCAGCAGCATGGCCCAGGTGTCTGCTTCGGGTACCGGCGCGATGCCGGACTGCAGGCCCAGCAGCTCGATGCCGGCCACGGATGCACTCACTTCCGCATCGAAGGTCGAGGCAAAGTCGCTGAGCCCGTACATCCGCAGGTCTCCCCACCCGGCAGCATGGGTATCGAGCTGGCCGACGATGGACAGCGTGTGTCCGACAACGGTGTCGAGTGAAATGGTTACGTAGCCGGTATCGATGGCGTGCACGATGCCCGGGGGAGAGGCGAACGGGTCCTCGTGCAGCGGGACGGGCGACACCGTGTTGTCGATGGATACACCCGCCAGATTCGTGTAGTCCGCCCCGGCGTTTCCGGAGTAGCGGCCGGACGTGGTGAGGGTGTCCGTGAGCACGTCGCCGAACTGATCCTTCGAATAGCCGTAGGTCGCATAGGCGTTGTGCTCGAAGTTCAGCACGAACTCCGATGGGTCGACGTTCAGGTCGTACACCTCGTAGCGCATGGCCTCGGATGCCGACGCAGCATAGCCGTACTCGGCCGGCAGCGCGATGGAGACGCCGGGAGGGTAGGCAGTGTTGCCCAACGCCAGCTTGCCATCGACGCGCAGCGTGAATTGCAGGGTGATGGCGTCGCCGATGTTCAGGCCCGAGCTGCCGGCACCGACATAGATTTCATGGCGGCTGGACAGGCTCTGCGACGACACGCCGTTTTCGGTGCCGCCGATCGACGAAGCGGCCGACGACGAACGCAAGGTCTGCAGTGCCGGCGAAGCGCTCGCGTACATGTTGCCGCCACCAACATGAGCTGCCGCCCAGCTCCTGACGTTGGCACTGGTGACCGACGGCGATCCGTACGTCAGCGGGGCGGCCGTCGGCGCGCTGATGTCGAAGGTGTCGTAGGAGGTGGGGCCGGAGCTGTCCCAGACCAGTCCGCCGCCGGACATGCGCGTGAGTTCGGCATGAGCCGGGCCGGCTGCCAGACAGAGCAGCGACACGGCTGCGGCAACCTTTCTCAGGCGGCGGTGTTCCGGCCGGTCTGCCGCGATTCCCGAAGGCGTGGCGATCTTGGACTGGACCTTTGGGTGACGGACATGCATATGGATATCCTCCAAACAGAAAACGTCGAATTTTCGACGGAAGGGTTCCCGTCACGCATTGAACGCTGCCGCGCCCACTGTGGGGCCAGCCCCATCAGGCTAGCAAGACGCGAACCATGAATTCGTGCTTCATATAACCCCATGAACCTGATGGATATTTGAAGGAGCGGGAATCCGGCGTGCGGAATGAACGACGCCATCCGTAAAGTTTTTCGACACCTGGTGCCAGATGACCTCGGGTCGGATGGGGGCCGCCGTGCGGCTATACTCGGCCGCCTTTCTTCGGTATTCGATGATTCCGTGATCCTGCTCGTGACCAGACGTCGCGCATGCCTCTGCCTGCTGGCCGGCCTGCTTTGCCCGGCAGCCGTGCCGGCGGCGCCGCGCCTGCGCTGCCAGATCGATCAGGGCGGCGATACGCGGGTGATCGAAGTCGCGCCGGTCAGCGATCCGTATCGCGTCAAGGCCACGGACATCGGCGAAAGTTTCCGCTTCAAGGCGGTGGTGATCGGCGACGAGCGGCAGGTCGAATACATCAAGCTCTACACCTACTACAGGTCGGCGCGTCAGCCGGTACTGCTGCATCAGGCCTCCTATTCTGCGCCGGTCGCCCAGGCGGCGCCGTCCGGGGCGGCGCTGACCGGACACAACCGCGTCTACGGCCCGGGTCTGGGGCGCGAACTGCAGTACGGTTGCGCGCTGTTCGAGCTCGCGCCATGAGGCATGCCATCCGTACCATGCTGGCTGCCGTGTTTGCTCTGGCCGTGCCGGGGAGTGCAATGGCCGTGCCGGGGAGTGCAATGGCCGAAACGCAGCCGGCCGGCCCGACCGTTTCGATCGCCTTCGTCGGCGACGTCATGCTCGACGACGGGCCGGGCCGGGCGATCCGGCGCGGGCTGGATCCAGTGGCGCCCTTTGCCGCCATTCTCGATGCAGCCGACATCCGGGTCGGCAATCTGGAGTGCGTCGTCGCCACCGGCGGCACGCCCGAGCCGGGCAAGCCCTTCACCTTCCGCGCTCACCCGCGCACGCTCAAGGTGCTGAAGCGCCACTTCGATGCGCTCGGGCTGGCGAACAACCACTCGGGTGACTACGGGCCGGACGCCTTCCGCGAAATGCTCGGTCTGCTCGACCGCGAAGGCATCGCCCGCTTCGGCGGCGGTCACGATCTGGCGCAGGCGCACGCGCCGCTCGTCATCGAGCGCCACGGCCTGCGCATCGCGCTGCTCGGCTACAACGAGTTCTTCCCGCGCTGGTTCGAGGCGGACGAAGACAAGCCGGGCATCGCGTGGAGCGAGGACGAACAGGTGCGTCAGGACATCCGCAACGCACGCCTGCGTCACGGCGCCGATCTCGTCATTCCGGTGATGCACTGGGGCTGGGAGCACGAGCGCATCGCCAGCAGCCGTCAGCGTGCCCTGGCGCGCCTGATGATAGATGCCGGCGCCGACGCCGTGGTCGGCGGCCATCCGCACGTCACACAGGACGTGGAGCAGTACCGGGGCAAACCCATCATCTACAGCCTGGGGAATTTCGTGTTCGATGGTTTCACCGACCCGGGCAACAACACCGGCTGGCTGCTGCGGATGGAACTGGACCGTGCCGGCGTGCGGGCATGGCGTACCGTGGTCGCGCATATCGATCGCCAGGGGATTCCCCGTCCAGCGGCGGGCGTGGCGGGGGCCTGCTGGCAGCGGGGGCAGGATGAATCCGCTGCCTGTGCCGGGGCGCCACGGTTGCCGTGAGGCACGATCGCCCGGTCTGCCGTCCGGCGGAGCGTGGCACACTGCGCCGATCATCCGCTCCGCTGCCGCCTGTCACGTCATGCGTCTGCCCTTCACGCTGAAGCCTGAGGAAGTCGACATCACGGCCATCCGTGCGCAGGGTGCCGGCGGGCAGAACGTAAACAAGGTATCGAATGCGGCGCACCTGCGCTTCGATATCGCCGCCTCGTCGCTGCCGGATCTGATCAAGGCGCGCCTGCTGGCGCTGGACGATCAGCGCATCAGTACGGATGGCGTCGTCGTCATCAAGGCGCAGGCCTTCCGCAGCCTCGAGAAGAACCGTGCGGACGCGCTGCGCCGGCTGGAAGAAC
>DATCUL010000404.1:0-2148 GCA_036567405.1 Methyloversatilis sp.
AACGTGACGAAACCGAACAGATAGCCTTGGTCCTCGGACGGCACGAAACCACCGGGCACCAGACGGAACATGTAGCCGGCGCCGGCGAACAGCAGGCTGACCAGCAGCACGCCGATCAGGCGGTGACGCAACGTCAGGCCGACGGTGCCGGTATAGAGCCGTGTCAGCCAGTCGAAGCCGCGGTTGAACGGCCGGAACAGCTTCGATTCACCTTCGTGACCGTTGAGCATCAGCGCACACAGTGCCGGCGTCAGCGTCAGCGCGACCACCCCGGAAATGGTGACCGACACCGCCACCGTCGCCGCGAACTGCTGGTAGAGCTTGCCGGCGATACCGCCGAGAAAAGCCACCGGAATGAACACCGCATCGAGCACCAGCACCATCGCGACCAGCGCGCCTGACGTCTCGCGCATCGCCTCGAACGCCGCTTCCTTCGGTGTGCGTCCGAACTCCCGCATCTGGCGCTCGACGTTCTCGAGTACGACGATGGCATCATCGACCACGATGCCGATCGACAACACCATGGCGAACAGCGTCAGCGTATTGAGCGAGAAGCCGAAGATCCACAGGCCGGCGAAGGTTCCGATCAGCGACACCGGCACCGCGATCAGCGGAATCAGCGTCGCGCGCCAGCTCTGCAGGAATACGAACACCACCAGCACGACCAGTATCGTGGCTTCGGCCAGCGTATGCGTCACCTCGCGGATCGACTCGCTGATGAAGCGCGTGGTGTCGTTCGGGATGATGAATTCCAGACCTTCCGGCATGCGCGTCGACAGTTCGGCCAGCTTGGCACGCACCGCCTTCGCGGTTTCGAGCGCGTTGGCGCCCGACTGCAGGTAGAGGCCGATGCCGGTGACCGGCGTGCCGTTCACCTTGGTCGTGCGGTCGTAGCTTTCGGCACCGAGCTCGATGCGCGCGACGTCCTTCAGCCGCACCACGCCGGCGGCTCCGTCGGCACGCAGGATGATGTTCTCGAATTCAGGAATGGTCAGCAGCCGACCCTTGGCGCTGACCGTGTAGGTCAGCTGCTGGCCGTTGGCCACCGGCTCCTGGCCGATGCGGCCGGCCGCGTTCTGCGCATTCTGCACGCGGATAGCCGCGGTGATATCGGTTGTCGTGATGCCCAGGCGCGCCATGACGTCGGGCTTGAGCCAGACGCGCATCGCGTACGGCGAGTCGAAGGTGAGCGCATCGCCGACGCCGGGCAGCCGACGCAGCTCGTCGAGCACGTTCACCGACACGTAATTGCTCAGGAAGAGCGTGTCGTACTCGCTCGTGTTCGACTTCAGCGCGGCGATCATCAGCAGGTTGTTCGAGCGCTTGCGCACCACCAGTCCGCTGCGCCGCACGTCTTCGGGCAACCGCGACTCGGCTACCGAAATGCGGTTGTTCACGGCGATCAGCGCGGTGTCGGGGTTGGTGCCGACTTCGAACGTGAGCGTGATGCTGACCGTGCCGTTCGAGGTCGAAGTCGAATTGAAGTAGAGCAGGCCTTCGATGCCCGACAGCTGTTCCTCGATCGGCGCGGCCACGGTACGCGCCAGCGTTTCGGCATTGGCACCCGGATAGGTCGCGGTGACGATGACGGTCGGCGGCGAGATTTCCGGATATTGCGCGATCGGCAGCGTCAGCGACGCCACCAGACCGGCGATGATGATGACGATGGAGATGACGCCCGAAAAGATCGGACGGTTGATGAAGAAGCGGACCATGGTTGCGCGCCTTCAGGACTTCGACGGCGCAGGCGCGGGGGCGGCCTCGCCAGGCGCATGCGGCGCCACCGTGGCGCCGGGGCGCAGCTTGATCAGGTTGTCGACAATGACGCGATCACCCGGCTTCAGACCGCCGGTCACCACCCAGTCCTTGCCCTGCCACTGACCGAGCTTGACCGGGCGCGGCTCGACCTTGTTTTCGGCGCCCGCCAGCATGACGATCGACCCGCTTTCGGTCTGCGTCACCGCCGACTGCGGCACCAGGAAGACTCCGTCCTGCACGCCGGCAATCACCCGCGCGCGGAGGAACTGGCCCGGCAGTATGCGTCCGTCGGCATTGGCGAACTCGGCGCGCATTTCCAGCGTACCCAGCGCGAGGTCGATACGGCTGGCGGAAAAATTGACCCGCCCGCGCTGCGGATGGAGCGTGCCG
>DATCUL010000405.1:0-2625 GCA_036567405.1 Methyloversatilis sp.
GCATGACGCACTACCCGCACCAGCTGTCCGGCGGCGAGCAGCAGCGCGTGGCGCTGGCGCGCGCCTTCGCGCCCGAACCGATGCTGCTGCTGGCCGACGAGCCGACCGGCAATCTGGATGCCGCCACCGGTCTGTCGGTCATCGACCTGATGTTCGAAATGAACACCGAGCGTGGTACGACGCTGGTACTGGTGACGCACGACGAGGCGCTGGCGTCGCGCTGTGCGCGTCGCATCCGGCTGGCGGCCGGTCGCATCGTCGATCAGTCCTGATCAGCCCACGGGTCGAAGCGGCGCACGAAGGCACGATCTATCCGGTCCTTCCAGCGCCAGACCCAGTCCCCCTGAACGTTCAGGCCACCGCGCGAGGCGATGGCGTTGCGCCGGCCACAGGCCATGATCATCAGCGCCCGTGCCTGCGGCTGCCAGCGCTGCAACGCCTCTCCGCGCACGGCGTGCAGCAGGTTGGCAGCCAGCGGCGGGCCGGCGCGTACCGCATACACGCCCGACTTCGGCCGCGGCGTGTCGGGCATCGTCGCGATGTCGCCGGCAGCGAACACCTCGGGATGGGACAGTGACTGCAGTGTTGGACGGATCGCGGCAAAACCACGGTCGTCCAGCGCCAGACCGCTGTCGCGCAGCCAGTGTGCAGGTGCGGCGCCGGTCGTCCAGACGGTGAAATCGCTGGCGATGGTACGGCCGTCGGTCAGTTGTACCGTGTGCGCGTCGAGCCGGGCGATCCGTGCGCCGGTCAGCAGATCAATCCGCTGCCGTTCCAGTTCGGCCAGCGCCTTGCGCCGCAGCCGTTCCGGCAGGCAGCCGAGTATCTGCGCGGAACGTTCGACCAGCGTGCAGTACGCGTTGGGTGCCCGGTGGCGCAGCGCCAGCGCGATTTCGACGCCGGCCGCACCGGCGCCGATCACCGCCAACGATCCGGGCGGAGCGGCGGTGCGCCAGCTGTCGAGCAGCGTCGCGACAGGCTTGACCGGATGGCCGCACTTGAGGGCACCCGGCACGTCGGGGATGGCAGGCGTCGATCCGGTATCGATCGACAGCAGGTCGTAGTCGACGACTTCGCCACTCGACAACCGCAGCTGCCGGTGTGCGGCGTCAAGCGCGACCGCCGCATCGAGCCGCAGCGTGCAACCGGCGCGCGCGGCCAGCGGACGCAGGTCGATGCAGGCCTGGCGATGGCGGTAGTGGCCGGCGATGACGCCGGGCAGCATGCCGGAGTAGGGCGTCAGTGCGTCCGGCGTGATCAGCCGGATGTCCGCGTCCGGCCGGTCGCGGGCAAACGCCTCGAGCACGAAAAGATGGGCGTGGCCGCCGCCGAGCAGGACGAGGCGGGTCATGGCAGTGGCTTTGTGTCGAAGGACAGGTCGCCGAAGTAGCCCAGCGCCGTGCCGTGCGTGTTGTCGGTGTCGCTGGCGACGACCACGCCGGTGATCGCCGGAGCGTCCTCGCCGAAGGCTTCCCGGAAATCGTCGGCGACATTCCGGCTGGCCGCGCGCCAACTGCCCGGGACCGAGCCCGCGCCGTCGACCGCGATCATGCGCACGCGGTCGGTGTAGGCGCTCCAGCCGCGGCTGCCGGGCATGGCACGCGTGTCCCACACGTAGCACAGCACGGCCGCCGGCAGCGGGCTGCCGTAAAGCGCACGCGCCAGACGCATCTTCAGGCGCGCGGCCAGACCCAGCTTCGAAATGTCGTAGTCGAACAGCACATAGACGCGCAGCGCATAGTCGTCGCCATCGCGTGTTCCGAAGCGTCCGCCCTCGGGCAGGCGGTCGGCGCGCCAGCGCCAGTTCAGCCAGGGCGTGGCCGTCGGATCGACGCGGCCGGCGTGGATCAGCGCCGATGCGGCGTCAACCGCCTCGGCGCGCAGCACGATGCGTCCGTCCAGTTCGACCAGCCGGAAGTCTGCTGGCGCCGCCTTGCCGCCCGGCGTCCACGGTGTCCAGCCGATGATGCGATTGCCCGCCGCCTGGTCCGAAAAGGCGGGCAGCGAGGGCGGTGCTGCCTGTGCGCCGGACAGACCGCAAAGGGCCGCGACCACGAGGAGAACGCGCAGTGCCTGCCTCACTCAAACGCCTCCATCAGTCCGTCGCGCAGCGCCCGCCGGTAGTCGTCCGGGCGGTCGAGATCGTAGCCGGTCGCCAGCACGTGGCAGTCCAGCCCGAGTGCAGCGATGCGCGCCTGCGTCTGCGTCCATACCTGTTCGCCGCCCCAAGTGATGGCATCGAACAGCGCCGGCCGGGGCCTGCGCAGTGCGACCAGCAGGTAGCCGCCGTCTTCGGCCGGCGCGAATGCGCAGTCGTGACGATGCAGTGCTCCGGCGGCTGCCCGCAGATCGTCCGGCTGCAGCGACACGGCGTCGGCGCCGATCAGCACCGCCTGCCCATGGCGCGCGAGTGCCTGGTCGAATGCGTGTGCCATGCGTGCGCCGATGTCGCCTGCCGACTGGGGATGCAGCGTGACGTCGACGTCACGCGTACAGCCGGTGAAGAAGGGGTGGCTACAGTCCGGTGCGCACCACAGCTCGACCGGCCCGATGCGTGCGTCGAGCGCCACGCGCAGCGCGCGCCGTGTCAGCTGCGCGCTGAGGTCGGCGGCGCCCTGTGCGCCG
>DATCUL010000406.1:0-2564 GCA_036567405.1 Methyloversatilis sp.
CGAGGCACTGCCCCCCGGCGCCCAGCGCACAGACAAGCAGCGCCGACGCCGTCCAACGAAAATTCCGCAGCATGTGGCCCCGACCTTCATGGTTCGCTTCTCATCGTGCCC
This sequence comes from Methyloversatilis sp., assembly GCA_036567405.1. GTDB lineage: Bacteria > Pseudomonadota > Gammaproteobacteria > Burkholderiales > Rhodocyclaceae > Methyloversatilis. The sequence continues at coordinate 112 of DATCUL010000406.1, forward strand.
AGCGTCTCGAACTCTTCGAGCTTGCGGTACAGGCTGGACACGCCGATTTCCAGTTTCTGCGCCGCAGCCCGACGATCGCCGCCGCACTCCTTCAAGGTGCGGACGATGATGTCGGCTTCGACACGGCGCAGCTGCTCGCGCAGCCCTCCGGTCGATGCAATCTCCATGCCACCACGGTCCCGGGAATGAGTCTGCCGCGCGATGTCGGGCGGCAGATCGGCGAGAGAAATCCGCTCGCCATCGGCCAGGATGTAGATGCGATTGATCACGTTCTCGAGTTCGCGGACATTGCCCGGCCAGGCGTAGTCGACGAGGATTTCCTCGGCCATCGGATCGAGTTCCAGCTGCTTCTTGCCTTTGCCGACCATGCCGTTCAGGACGAAACGGATGAGCCGTGAAATGTCGTCCCGGCGTTCGCGCAACGGTGGAATATGGATGTGGAACATCGACAGGCGGAAGTACAGGTCCTCGCGGAAACGCGCCTCCTTGACCATCTCGGGCAGATTCCGGTTGGTCGCCGCGACGATGCGCACGTCGACCCGTCGCGCCTGCTCGCCGCCAAGCGGACGCACCGCCTTGTCCTCTATCACATGCAGCAGCTTGGTCTGCATGTGCAGCGGTAATTCGCCGATCTCGTCCAGGAAAAGCGTGCCCCGGTCCGCCTCGGAGAACAGCCCCTTGCGCGCCCGGTCGGCACCGGTGAAGGCGCCCTTGGCGTGGCCGAACAATTCGCTCTCGAGCAGGTTTTCCGGAATCGCGCCGCAATTGACCGGAATGAACGGAAATTCGCTGCGCGGACTCATCTCGTGGATCGACCGGGCCGTGACGCCCTTGCCGGTGCCGCTCTCACCGGTGATCAGCACGGTACTGTCGGTCACCGCCACCCTCGACACCAGACGTTCCATCTCGACCATCGACGACGAGCTGAAGTGGAAAACGCCGCGGTCGCCCGCCACAAGCTGGCGCAGCGCCTGATTTTCCGCCTTCAGGCCGCGCATGGAACCGATCTGTTCCATGCGATGCAGCAGTTCCTCGTCGCGCACCGGCTTGACGATGTAATCCGTCGCGCCGGCCCGCAGCGCCTCGACCGCGGTTTCCATCGAGGCGAAGGCGGTCACCATGATGAAGTGGGTGTCGATGCCTGAGCCCTTGAAACTGCGCACCAGATCGACCCCGTTGCCGTCCGGCATCTTGATATCGCACAGTGCGATGTCCACGTCACCGCGCACCAGCTTGGCGGACGCTTCGCGTGCCGTACCGGCCGTGTCCACGGAGTGCCCGGCCTTGCGCACGGTCGCCGCCAGAATCTGGCGGAGCGCCGCCTCGTCGTCGATCACCAGCACATGCATTCTCAAGTCCTTTCGGCGGCGGAATCGGCCACCTCGCTACCCGTGGTCGGTACCGGCAGCTTCACCGTCACCGTCGTACCTTCACCCAGCACCGATGCGATGGTGATGTCGCCGCCCGCGTCCCGGATCAGGGAACGGCAGACTGCCAGTCCCAGGCCACTGCCTCCGCCGGGCCCCTTGGTGGTGAAATATTCGTTGAACACCAGATCGATGTAGCCGGGGTCGATACCGGCACCGTTGTCAGTGACTTCTATGACGACGAAATCACCCTGCTGCCGGGTGCTGAGCCTGATCCGCTGCATCGGTTCGGTCTGCTCCTGCAGGGCATCCGCCGCATTGATAAGCAAATTCATTGCCACTTGCACGAGATGGTCGGCAACCGCCCTGACAGCAGGCAGGTTGCTGTCCAGATCGGTAGTGAGTTCCAGCAGGCGGAAGCGGCGATCGAACGCGACGAAATTGCAGGTGCTGCGCAACAGCCCGTTGACGTCCAGCAGTTCCGATTCCTGCGACCGCGGCACCGAAAATTCGCTGATGCGACGCGTGATCTGGATGACCCGTTTGGCCTGATCGAGGATCATGCCCGGGTGACAGGCCTCGCCGTAGTGGCTGCACTGTTCGACCTTGCACTGCTGGTCCATGGCCTGGGCGACGCCCACGATGGCGGACAGCGGATTGTTGATCTCGTGGGCGACGGCCGCTGCCAGAGACCCGACCGCCACCATCTTTTCCTTGTGGAACTGCTGCTGCCGCGCCACCTCGATCTCGGACTCCCGCTGCCGCAGTTCCTGCTGCATCTCGTTGACGGCATCCATCAGCGCACCGAGTTCATCACTGCGCCTGTGCTCGAGCGGATGCGAGCGATAGCCCCGGACGATGTCCACCGCACGCTCCCGCACACGGTCGATGTCATAGGCCAGCCGACGGAAGAACACCAGGATCAGGCCACCCAGTATCGCCAGCCCGACGACGCCGAACAGCAGCCACTCCACGGTGACGCGGTTGAAGGTCGACTGATAGCGCTCGACGATGCGCTGTTTCTGCGAATGCACGTCGGCCGTGATCACATCCAGCTCGATCACCAGCCGGTGCACGGTGCTGCGC
>DATCUL010000407.1:0-7861 GCA_036567405.1 Methyloversatilis sp.
CTGCCAGCCGGCCCGCGTATTCGGTAGCCGACTCGCGTGCCGCGTCCTCGAGCGATTGGGCTTCGCCGACTGCGGGCAGGTCTGCGTCAGTATCGGCGTCGTCAGGCAGGCGCTGCACTGCGGCCGCGATTTCGCTGCAGCGGCCCTCGAGTGCGGCGATGGCTGCGCGCAGTGCGTCCAGTCCCTGCGGTGCGTGCGCCTTCAGCGCAGCTTCGGCGGCGCGCGCATCCGACTGGTGGTGTGCGTGGATCTGCAGGCGTGTTTCGGCCGCGTCCAGCGAGTCGACGCCGAGCCGCTGCAGCAGCGCGGCGTGGCGGTCTTGTAGTGCGGCTTCCTGCCGGCCGAGGTCGGCCAGGTCGGCGCCGCCGGGTGCGATGCCGAGCCGGCCCAGACCGGGCAGCGTCACGGTGGTGGCCTCGACCAGCAGGCGCTCACCGCTGCCATGTAATGTATCGGTGCCCAGGGTGATGCTGCGGCCGTCGTCCAGCGCGAAGGTGAGCCGGGTCGCGGCCGCTTCCTGCCGCAGTCGCAGTTCCCTGATCTGGCGCTGCTGGTCGCGCAGTGCCGCCAGGTCGGCGGCGTGCATGCCGGTGGCGGCCATCTGCTGTTGCGCGGCTCGCAGCCGACCGTGTTCGGTCTCGGCCTGTCGCAGTGTCGCGGCGGCGGCTTCGAGCCGGCGCTGCAGATCGGCCCGCTCGCGCGTCAGCGTCTGCCGGGTGTCGCGCTGGCGCGCACGATTCAGCGTCAGCCGCGCCTGTTCGTAGCGTTTGCCGGCGTCGTCATTGCGGGTGCGCCATTGCTGGACGAGCGCCTGCGCGGCACGCAGGCTTTCGCCAGCGGCATCGAGTTCGGCCCGCCGCCTGGCGGCCGCCTGCTCTTGCATCGCGAAGCCGTCGAGCTGGGCGCGCAGCGGGGTCAGCGTGTCCTCGAGCTGGCGCGCCCGCCGCTGTTCCTCGACCAGCTTCGCTGCCAGCGTGTTGGCTTCGTCGAGCCGGACGCGGGCGGCCTGCTCCCGCGTGCGGAAGTCCAGCCAGGGCTTTTCCGTGTCGTCGCGGTCGTGCTCGCGCCGCAGCGTGGCCAGCCGGTCGACTTTCTGGCGGTAAGCGGCGATGTCCTCGTCCAGCGCCGCGATCCTGGTCGCGAGTTCGGCTTCCTGCCTCAGTGCATCGGCATAGGCGCCGCGCGGGCTGGCGTTGGCCGGCGTCAGCAGCTCGTTGCGCAATGCCTCGACCTGATCGGTTACCTCGTCGCCGCCGCTGCTCGCCACCTCGCCCAGCGATGCATTGAGCGCACCACGCAGATGGTCGGTTGCGTGCGCGACCGGATCGCGGATGTCGTGCGCCGCGCCCTGCTGTATCCACAGCAGGCCGGGGATGCCCCAGTGTTCGGCCGCGCTGGCGCCACGGCCGGCATGGCGGAAGCCCAGCAGTTCGGCCAGCCGGTCTTCGGCGTCGGCGCCGTCGAGCTGCTGCGTGCCAACCTGCAACGAACAGCGCTTGCGGCCGAGAAAGCTCTTGTGCAGCCGGCAGGCGGTGCCGCCGAGTTCGAAATCCAGTTCGACCGACGGCGAGGCCGATCCGTCGCCCCACGGGCGCAGGTCGTCCACGCTGCCGGAGCGGTGGCGCTCGAAGAAGGCGGCACGGATCGCTGCGACGAGGGTGCTCTTGCCGGCCTCGTTCGGTCCGGTGAACAGGTTGATGCCGTCGGCAAGGTCGCGGATTTCCAGCGGCTGGCGGAACTGCCGGAACTGCTCGATGCGGATGCGCGTCAGCTTCATCGTGCGCCTCCGGCCGCGTTGCGGCGCTGGTCGAGAATGCCGGCCAGCAGCACCAGCGCATCGCGTGACAGATCGGCCCCGGCGCCGCTCTGGCCGGCGCGCAGCGTGTTGATCACCTCGCCCAGGTAGCCGTCGGCCGCGAGCGCGTCGATGTCGTCGTCGGTCGGCTCGATGCGCAGTGAATCGAGATCGGCCAGCAGGCTGCGGGCGCGCCCCTGTGCCGCCGTGATTGCCTCGCGCAGGCGAGCGTGGCCGGCGAGGTCGGTCTGGCCATCGACCGCCAGCTGCACGACGTCATGCGCGTCGAGTGCCGACAGCCGCGCCAGCAGCGGCTCGATGTCGCTCGCGACCTGCAGTGTCACCGTGTCGGTAAGCCAGCGGTACTGACCGGTGACCACCGGCGTCACAGCCGGTTCCGCGCCGGGTGCGGCCACTTCGACGATCAGTGCGCGGCCGGAGTCATTGGCGCGGAAGCGGTCGGTCTCCGGCGTGCCGCTGTACCAGGTGCGCGCGTCGACCTGCCGGCAGCCGTGCCAGTCGCCGAGCGCCAGATAGTCGAGGCCGGACTGCGCGGCGCGGCCGGCGGCGATCGGGTTGGTCGAGTCGATGCCGTCGGCCAGGATGCCCTGCACGCTGCCGTGCGCCAGCCCGATGCGGTACATGCCCGCGGGTGTGGTGGCGTCGGCGAACCATTCGGTCAGGTCGGTGTGGGTCAGGCGCTGGGTCAGCGGTGCCGGCAGCACGGCAACGCCGGTGCCTTCGAGCAGCAGCGGTTCGGCGCGCAGGCAGGCATGCACGTTGGTCGGCATCGCGCCCAGCCGCGCGGCGCGCGTCCAGACCGATTCCGACAGCGCGGCATCGTGGTTGCCGGGAATCATGATCCACGGCCCGGCGTAGCCGCGCATGCTGTGGAACAGCCGGTGGATGGTCTTGTCGGCCACGCCCTGGGCGTCGAACACGTCGCCGGCAACCAACACCATATGCACGCCCTGGATGGTCGCCAGCTGCGCCAGCCGCTCGATTGCGGCAAAGCGTGCGTCGGCCAGCAGGGCGGCCTCGTCGGGCTCGAACTGGCCAAACTGCTTGCCGATCTGCCAGTCGGCGGTATGGAGTAGTTTCAGCACGGATGATCCCGGGGGTGGTGCGACGGTGGGCGGAATATACAGAACGGGTGAAGGGCGGTACGTCGCACGCGTTCGGGCGCGCGCAGGACAGCATCACGTCCGCTTGCGGAACATCACGATGTGCTGCCACGGCAGGTGGTCCAGCGTGCACTCCCACACCAGCCGGTGCACGGCGGCTTCGCGCCGCACGCGTGCCTCGCTCATCTTGTGCAGCGGCTTGATCGGAATGTCCGGGTCCTCTTCCTTGAACTCGACGAACACGACCTGCCCCCCCGGTTTAACTGCGCGCACGATGCTGCCGAGCATTTCATGCGGGCAGGCGAGTTCGTGATAGACATCAAGCATGATGGCCATGTCGGCGGTCGAGGGCGGCAGCTGGACGTCGTGTTCGAGACAGCGCAGGGGCTCGATGTTGTCGAAGCCGTCCAGCCGGGTCAGGCGCTGCAGCATGCGTACCATCATGGGTTGCACGTCGACCGCGAGTATCCGGCCGTCGGGCTTCACCATGGGTGACATCAGCCGGGACAGATAGCCGGTTCCGGCCCCGATGTCGGCGATCACCATGCCGGGCCGGATGTCGAGTGCCTGCAGCAGCAGATCGGTGCGTTCCTCGCTTTCGCGTTCCTCGCGCTCCAGCCAGGCCGACGCCTGCCAGCCCATCACGTCCGATATCTCGCGCCCCATGTAGTGCTTGCCGGTGCCGTCAAGGCTGGTCGGCGGCGTGATGAGGTAGCGGCCGCGTCGGGGACGTGCGCGGTTGTCCACTTTGCGAAAAACGGGCCGGTCGGGCGATTGCCAGCGGCTCGGTCGGGGGACGTATCGGTACATCGGCGGAAACATATCATTTCAGCGGCGTGCATCAACACCTGTCGTGTGCTCGTCGTTTCTGCCGTGTCTTGTGCCTCGGGTGCAGGGACTTGTGCCGTTTTTTGCACCGGGCGGCAGCCGCGCGTCGCAAATATCCGCCGGAGCGATCTTTGGCGTGTATCGTGGGAATCGCCGCACATGCATGGTGCTGTGCGGTTGCAGTCGGGTCGACCGGGGTTCCGGCCCGACACGCGTGTTGCCTGTATCGGGCGCGGCGCATCCTTTCCCGAGCAGCCCACACCCAAAGGAGGCAGACCATGATGATTGCCCCCACCCAGACCCCTGCAGCCGTTTCCAGCGCGGAAGCGGCACTTCTGGCGGCACCCGATTCCGAGTACATGTCGCCCGAACAGCTCGTGTTCTTCCGCGACCGGCTGCGCGCGGAACGTGATGCGCTGCTGCAGGCCGCACTCGAGACGACCCAGCATCTGCACGAATTCGAACGCACGCCGGATCCGTCCGACCGCGCATCGCTGGAAGAGGATCATTCGCTCGAACTGCGCGTGCGCGACCGCGAACGCAAGCATCTGCACACCATCGACGAGGCGCTTGCGCGCATCGACGACGGCAGCTACGGCTGGTGCGAATTTTCCGGCGATCCGATCGGCATCGCGCGGCTGCTGGCGCGTCCTACCGCGACTCTGTCGCTCGAGGCGCAGGAACTGCACGAGCGCAAGCGCAAGATGCGCGGGCGCTGATTGAAGTATCGACATGCCGTCGGGGACGGCGGCAGTCCTGATCCGAGAACTGCAGCTGAGGCGACCAGACCCGTTGTCGGGCGCTCAGTGAACGCGACGCCGCGGTGCCGAGGTCGACGGACCGCGGCTTTCGATTTCGCGGAAGGTGATGCGGCCCTTGCTGAAGTCGTAGGGTGACATTTCCAGCGAAACCTTGTCGCCGGCCAGGATGCGGATGTGGTGCTTGCGCATCTTGCCCGAGGTGTAGGCGACGATCTGGTGACCGTTTTCCAGCGTGACGCGGAAGCGCGAATCGGGCAGCACTTCGGTGACCACACCGTTCATGTCGATGAGTTCTTCTTTGGCCATGGCCATTTCTCCAATTGAAAGTCTTGTCCGGAAAATCCGGCCGGACCGGTGTCGTCCGGGGTGATGACGGGCTGATCTGCCGTGCGCGGGCCGGCAAGGCGCCACGGTGGGGCGGGCGGCATGACAGGCGGTGCCTGCCAGCTTCAGAATCCATTCGGCAGGCCGGATTCGTGTCTGCCGATATTTCGGGTCTGAGGCCGGGCGACATGCCCGCACCTTCGATGTCCTGCGGCGTCCGGGAGGTCGGGGTGTCTGCCTCGCGGCCACATGCGCGGGCAAACCCGGGCGCCGTTGTCGGAATGATGAATAAGGAATACCGGAAAAATGCCTGAAACAGCGGCGACGCGGCCGGACGTGGTTTCGTCCGATGCTCGCCTCTTGACACTATGCCCTGTATTCGACCGGTCTGCTTGCCATTCGGCCTGCCGTGCGGTTTCTACGCTGCCCGTGCGGAACGGGCACAATGTCCGTTCAGGCCCGTCCGGACCGCCCGCGCGCGGCGCAGGGCGGACGCGCGGGCCGCCTACATCGACGCAGCGACATGTCCATGATCGAACCCATCCTGCTCACGGCGGCGCGCGTATGCACGCTGTCCGGCGAGTGCATGCTGACCAATGCGAGCGGCTTCTTCTTCGAGCGCGACGCACGGCTCTTTCTGGTCACCAGCCGGCATGTGGTGATCGACGAACCGAGCCGGCACTTTCCCGACCGGCTGGTGATCGAGCTGCATGTCAATCCGGACAATCTGGCGGCGTCGACCGGCTTTTCCATTCCGCTGTATCGCGGCGGCCGGAGCATCTGGCGCCAGGGCAAGGACGTCGCCGGTGCGATCGATGTGGCGGTGATCGAGATCGAACGCGCGGCCTTGCCCGCGCACACCGTCTATCGCGCGTTCACGCCGGCCAACCTGCACCACGGTCCGGAGCAGATCGAAGTCGGCAGTTCGCTGCTGGTGGTCGGCTTTCCGCTGGGTTTCCACGACACGCTGCATCACATGCCGGTCGTTCGCCACGCCGTTGTGGCATCGTCGTTCGGCCTGCGCTTCCAGGGTGAGGGCTATTTCCTGACCGATGCGCGCACGCACCGCGGTACCAGCGGCGCACCCGTCGTCATGCGCCTGCCGGCGGCCAATGCCGAGCCCGGCGACCTGCCTTGGATGCTGCTCGGCGTGCACTCCGCCCGCCTCGACGTCGGTACGCGCGACCTGAAGGTGGATGAGGCGCTGGGCCTGAACTGCGCCTGGTATGCCGACATCCTGATGACGCTGACGGCGGGCTGACCCGCCGCGCTGCAGGGCGGCGCTCGTTCAGCGCATGCCCGGCACGAGCCACAGTGGCGGTTCGTCCATCGCGGCGATCTGTTCGCGCAGTTCGAGGATGCGCGACTCCCAGTAGCGCGGCGTGTCGAACCACGGGAACGCCGTCGGAAAGGCCGGATCCTGCCAGCGGCGGGCGATCCAGCCGCTGTGATGGATCAGGCGCAGGGTGCGCAGCGCCTCGATCAGCTGCAGTTCGCGCGGGTCGAACTCGCAGAATTCCTCGTAGCCGGCCAGCACGTCGGCGAACTGGCGCGCGCGATCGGCGCGTTCGCCGGACAGCAGCATCCACAGGTCCTGGATGGCGGGGGCCATGCGGCTGTCGTCGAAGTCGACGAAGTGCGGCCCCTGGCCTTCGACCCACAGCATGTTGCCGACATGGCAGTCGCCGTGCGTGCGGATGCGCCGCACCGTGCCGAAGCGCTCGAAGGCGGCGCGCACGCTGTCCAGCGCCTGTGCGGTGACGCCGCGATAGACGCTTTCGAGTTCGGGCGGCACGAAGCCGTGTTCCAGCACGTAGGCGGCCGGCTCCTCACCGAAGCTGGCGATGTCCAGCGCCGGACGGTGGATATAGGGCCGGACGGCGCCGAGCGCGTGGATGCGGCCCATGAAGCGGCCTATCCATTCCAGCGTGTCCGGGCGGTCCAGTTCGGGTGCGCGCCCGCCGCGCCGCGGAAACACCGCGAAGCGATAGCCGGCGTGCGTCATCAGCGTGCCGCCGCCCGGCAGTTCGAGCGGGGCGACCACCGGGATTTCGTGTTCCGCCAGTTCCAGGCAGAAGGCGTGTTCCTCGAGGATGGCCTCGTCGGTCCAGCGCGCGGGCCGGTAGAACTTGGCGATCATCGGCGCGCCCTCGTCGAGGCCGACCTGATAGACGCGGTTCTCGAAGCTGTTGAGCGCGAGCAGCCGGCCATCGACGGCATAGCCGGCGGCTTCAAGCGCGTCGAGCACGGCTTCCGGGGTCAGGTCGGCATAGGGCTGGTCGCGGGTGGCGTCGGTCATCGTCTGGCCTGTCGATTCGAAGGTTCCGGGTAGTTGCCAGCCTTGAATTCAGGGTCGGCAACCCCTACCCTAACGCGTTTTGCACTGCATCAACACGCGCCGTGGCATATCAGGTCAAGGAAATCTTTTACACCCTGCAGGGCGAGGGACTCAATGCCGGCCGGGCGGCGGTGTTCTGCCGTTTCGCCGGCTGCAACCTGTGGAGCGGGCGCGAAGTGGATCGCGAGACGGCGCAGTGCCGCTTCTGCGACACGGACTTCGTCGGCACCGACGGTACGCTGGGCGGCCGCTATGACGATGCGCAGGCGCTGGCCGCCGCGATCGCCGGCTGCCGGTCGGGTGATGGCGGGCGGCCGCTGGTGGTGCTGACCGGCGGCGAGCCGCTGCTGCAGGTCGACCGGCCGCTGATCGATGCGCTGCACGACGCCGGTTTCGAGATCGCGGTGGAAACCAATGGCACCGTCCCGGCGCCGGACGGACTGGACTGGATCTGCGTCAGCCCGAAGGCGGGCAACGAGGTGGTGCAGCGGCGCGGTCACGAACTGAAGGTCGTGGTGCCGCAGCCGGAACTCGATCTGGCTGCGATGGAAGCCTGGGGTTTCGAGCACTTCCTGGTGCAGCCGATGGACAACCTGCTCGCCGCCGCCAACAGCCGGTGGGCGATAGACTGGTGCATGCGCCACCCCCGCTGGCGTCTCAGCGTGCAGACGCACAAGGCGGTCGGCATACG
>DATCUL010000408.1:0-2910 GCA_036567405.1 Methyloversatilis sp.
CTGAAGGGCGAAAGAAAGCTCCAGATCCTCGCGGGCGACAAGGTGCTTCACGAGTTCGGCATCGCGCTTGGTGGCCGTCCGCTCGGGCACAAGCAGCAGGAAGGCGATCGGCGGACGCCGGAAGGTCTCTACACGCTCGACTACCGAAAGGCGGACAGTGCGTATTACAAGGCCCTGCACATTTCCTATCCCGAGGCGCGTGATGCGGAGCGGTCAAGGGCGGCTGGCGTATCGCCCGGCGGCATGATCATGATCCATGGTCAGCGCAACGGCTTCGGCTGGCTGGCGCCGCTGACCCAGCGCTTCGACTGGACTGACGGTTGCATCGGTTTGCGTAACGAGGACATGGACGTCGTCTGGCAGACCGTCGCGAACGGCACGCCGATCGAGCTGCTGCCTTGACGCGGTATTGTCGACAAGACGTTCGCAGATCTGGCCATCTTCGATGAAGGCTGTTCGGTTTGCCGGCTTGAAAGACGAAATCCCCGAACGGCCATCCGTGCCACGCCTGACCGGCCTCATGCGGCAATCAAGACCATGACCCACGCACCATCGATCGTCGATCCACCGCGCATGAGACGGCGGATCGCGTGCTTCGTCCTGGCCATGCTTGCCTTGGTGGCAGGCGCTCTCTGGATCGGCGATCTTGCCGGCGACCAGAAGTACACCGTGGCGGTGGTGTCGCCCGCGCCGCTCTATGCGCTACCGCCGACGGACTACCCCAACTCGAACCCCGTCGTGAAAACGCTCTCTGCCGGCGTTCCGCTGCGCGTTCTTCGGGTTCGATACGGCAAGGATTTCGAAGCCCTCAAGGTTGAAACACCCAATGGCGAGGTGGGCTGGGTCAGCGGCGGCGAAGGTGTCACGGTCGCTTCACGCGGCTAGGTTCAGGGCTGGCGCGTCCATCGAACGGGCGGCTGCCTTCGAGGCTGTAAAATCCCTACCGCACACGTGCCGCCGAGCGGTGCCGCGCTTCTCAACCCACGACTTCTGCCTGTGAGGCAGCACCGCGGACACGACGGACGTCTGCCACCGATGCATCCGCGAACCATCGATACCCGCTTGCTGAACCCGCCAGAGCGCCCCGGTCTCGCCGGTCTGCCCCGGTTTGCTCTTGAGTTTCTGTGGTTCGGGCTGAAGGAAGCGCGTGCCTGTCTGTTCGCAGGCCTGTTCTTCGCGGCAGTCTTCCTGATGCCGCGCAGCGGGCTGTGGGGCGTGCCGCGCTATGACCTGCTGCTGGGTGTGGCGCTGGTGATCCAGTTCTGGATGGTGTGGGCGAAGCTGGAGACGCTGGACGAACTGAAGGCGATATCGCTGTTCCACGTCGTGGGTTTTGCGCTTGAGGTATTCAAGACTTCGGGCGGCATCCAGTCATGGTCGTATCCGGATTTCGCCTGGACCAAGGTGTTCGGTGTGCCGCTCTTCTCAGGTTTCATGTACGCCGCTGTCGGCAGCTACATCATCCAGGCCTGGCGAATGTTCGCACTGCGCATCGAGCACCACCCTCCCTACTGGATGGCGGGACTTGTCGCCCTGCTCATCTATGCGAATTTCTTCACCCACCATTACGTCGGTGATTTCCGTGGCTACATCGCTGCCTGCGCGCTTGGCCTGTATGCGCGCGCGACGGTGGTGTTCCGCCCGCTCGACCGCGAGCGCCGCATGCCTCTGCTGCTGGCGTTCGTGCTGATCGGATTCTTTATCTGGCTGGCCGAGAACATCAGCACCTTCTTCGGCATCTGGGCGTATCCGAACCAGCTGGGCGCATGGTCGGCAGTCCATATCGGCAAGTGGGGTGCATGGTCGCTGCTGGTCATCATGTCGTTCACCATGGTCGCCAATCTGAAGCATATTCGTTCGGTCGTGCACGTGCCGCCTTAGGGGCGGCTGTGTCGGAGACCGGGGGATGGCGACTTTCCGGCGCGCCGGGGGCCGGAGCCGCAACCGACAGCGCATTGCGCGCTTCTTGCTTCGATGCCCTCATCCGTCACTCTCCGGCATCGCCCCATGAAGTTCTACATGACCCCCGGCTCGTGCACGACCGGCATCCACATCCTGCTCGAGACGCTGGAACTGCCGTTCGAGGCCTACGTCGTCAACATTCCGGCCGGCGACCATCTTGCGCCGGACTATGTCGCGATCAATCCGAAGTCCACGATTCCGACACTGGTGCGCGACGATGGCAGTGCGCTGACCGAGTTCCAGTCCATCGCCTGGTGGCTGGCGCGCACCCACCCCAGGGCGAAGCTGCTGCCGGCGGATGTGGAAGGCGAAACCCGCGTGCTCGAAGTGATGGACTACGTCGTCGGCACGCTGCACGGCCAGGGCTTCGCGCGCATCTTCGCCACCGACAAGTTCGCCACCGACGCCGCGCAGCATGAGGCGGTGAAGGCGCGCGGCCGCGAGATCGTCGACCGGGCTTTTGCCATCGTTGACGCGCAACTGCCGCGCCTGCGCGAACTGGCGGGTGACTTCTGCATCGCCGACGCGGCATTGTTCTACGTCGAGTTCTGGGCGACCCACTGCGACATCCCGCTGCCGCCGAACTGCCAGGCGCACTACGCGCGCATGCGCGCGCGGCCGGTCGTTGCAGGCGTGCTGCGCGAAGAGGGTTACCGCTGAAACGCCCGTGGGGCAACAGGGGCGGCGCGATGCGCGTCTCTTTTTTTAGCCGCTCGCCTGACCGCCTGCCGGCCACGCCATGGGGCCTTATGCAACCCGGATTCGCCGCGGGTTTCCTGCGCCTGAACCTCGACAACGTCCGCGCTAGCGGCCTCGCCCCATCGCCATCAGTCCGCTGGTCTGGTCGGTGATGGCCAGCACGACGTTGCGCTGCAGCCGGCTCAGCCAGCGCTGGGGCAGGGCGCTGGCGCCGCAGCGGGCGCCGGCCAGCATGCCGACCAGGGCGCC
>DATCUL010000409.1:0-8854 GCA_036567405.1 Methyloversatilis sp.
CGTACGCGCCGGCTTGCCGTCGTTCAGGTGGGGCAGCAGCTTTTCCAGCACGGCCACCAGCTTCTGCGCGTCCTTGTCGCCGGCGCGCGCCTTCTTGCTGTCGCGGTTCAGCGTGCGTTCGACCACGGCCAGATCGGACAGGCCAAGTTCGGTGACGATGGTTTCGATGTCGGCGATCGGATCAACGCGGCCATTCACATGCACCACATTCTCGTCGTCGAAGCAGCGCACCACGTTCACGATGGCATCGGTCTCGCGGATGTTGGCCAGGAACTGATTGCCCAGACCTTCACCCTTGCTTGCACCGGCCACCAGACCGGCGATGTCGACAAATTCGACGATGGCCGGCTGGATCTTCTGCGGCTTGACGATTTCCGACAGCGCCGCGAGTCGCGGATCCGGGACTTCGACGATGCCGACATTCGGTTCGATGGTGCAGAACGGATAATTCTCCGCTGCGATGCCGGCCTTGGTCAGCGCATTGAACAGGGTGGACTTGCCGACATTCGGCAGACCGACGATGCCGCATTTGAGGCTCATGAGGGGTTTCCTTGTTTGGGCGGTTTCCCGGCACCGGGCTTTGCATTGAGCAGGGTGGACACGCGGGTCCAGTCGCCGGCGGCGATCATGGGCCAGGCGTCCAGCGCACGGTCGATGGCGGCGTCGATGTCTCGCTGTTCTTCGGCGCGCGGCCGGTGCAGCACATAGTCGGCGACTTCGGCTCCCGGCGACAGCTGGCGCGGATGACCGATTCCGATACGCAACCGCCAGTAGTCGTTGGTCGCCAGATGGGCGCTGATGTCCTTGAGGCCGTTGTGCCCGCCCAATCCGCCACCGAACTTCAGCCGCAGTTCGCCCGGCTGGACGTCCAGCTCGTCATGCACCACCAGAATCTCGACGGGCAGGATGCGATAGAAGCGGGCGAGCGCGCCGACCGACTGGCCGGAACGGTTCATGAAGGTCTGCGGCAGCAGCACGGTGATGCCGTCGGCACGCGAGCTGCCGACGATGCCATTGAAGCGCGCTTCGCGGTTCAGCGTGATGCCGAGCCGGCGCGCCAGCTGCTCACAAAACCAAAACCCGGCGTTATGCCGGGTTTCGGAATATTCCGGGCCGGGATTCCCCAGCCCGACCACGAGCCGGGGCACGGCTTTCGAACCGCTCCCGGACATCGCGTCGACTTACTTCTCTGCGGCGCCGGCAGCAGCGGCTTCGTCAGACTTGGCGCCACGCGGCAGCGTGAGCGTCGCCACGACCGGATCGGTACCGTGCGTCTGTGCTTCGACACCGGCCGGCAGCTTGATCTGCGATACGTGCACCGACTGACCGACCGACAGGCCCGACAGATCGACTTCGAGGAATTCCGGCAGCTGGCTCGGCAGGCACTTGATGTCGAGTTCGTTCATCACGTGCGACACGACACCACCCTGCAGCTTCACGCCCGGCGCCTGCTCGGCGTTGACGAAGTGCAGCGGCACCTTGGTGTGCATCTGGTGCGTCAGGTCGACACGCTGGAAATCAACGTGCATGACCTGCTGACGGTAGGCGTGCATCTGCGTGTCACGCAGCAGCACCGATTCCTTCTTGCCGGCGACGTTGATGGTCAGCACGGACGCGTGGAAGGCTTCCTTGCGCAGCGCGTGGAAGATTTCGTTGTGGTCGAGCGTGATCGCCAGGGCGGGCTGGTTGCCGCCGTAGATGATGGCCGGGACCTGCGCTGCGCGACGCAGGCGGCGGCTCGCTCCGGTGCCCTGCGCTTCACGCGTGTTTGCGTTGAGTTCGATAGACATGATTACTCCTGGTTGATGAAGCCGCCCGCGACCAGGCGACTGGGTTTCCCCCTCATGGACTGAATTCGACTGGCCTCAGTCCATGAAGAGGGACGAAACGGATTCCTCGTTGCTGATGCGGAGCAGCGTCTCGGCCAGCAGTTCGGCGATCGACACGACGCGGATCTTGCCGCAGGCCTGCGCCGGCGGTGCCAGCGGGATGGTGTCCGTGACGACCAGCTGGTCCAGATCCGACTTCTCGATGCGGCTGATCGCTTCGCCGGACAGCACGGCGTGCGTGCAGTAGGCGAACACGCGCTCGGCACCGTTTTCCTTCAGCGCCTGTGCCGCCTTGCACAGCGTGCCGGCGGTATCGACCATGTCGTCCATGATGATGCAGGTGCGGCCGGACACGTCGCCGATGATGTTCATCACTTCCGACACGTTGGCCTTCGGGCGACGCTTGTCGATGATCGCGAGGTCGCATTCGAGACGCTTGGCGAAGGCGCGCGCGCGCACCACGCCGCCGACGTCGGGCGACACCGCCATCATGTTCGGGTACTCGCACTTCCAGATATCGCCAAGCAGGATGGGCGTGGCGTAGATGTTGTCGACCGGAATGTCGAAGAAGCCCTGGATCTGGTCGGCATGCAGGTCGACCGTCAGCAGGCGCTGCACACCCACGGCCTGCAGCATGTTCGCGACCACCTTGGCGGTGATCGGCACGCGCGCACTGCGCGGGCGGCGATCCTGCCGCGCGTAGCCGAAATACGGGATGGCAGCCGTGATGCGACCAGCCGACGCGCGCTTGAGCGCATCCACCAGGATCACCAGTTCCATCAGATTGTCATTGGTCGGCGCACAGGTCGGCTGAAGCACGAACACGTCCTTGCCCCGGACGTTTTCGAGCAGTTCAACGTTCACTTCGCCATCGGAGAAGCGTGCCACCTGAGCACGTCCGAGCGACATGCTGAGCCGCTTGGCCACGTCCGCCGCCAACTTGGGGTTGGCGTTTCCGGTAAAGATCATCAGGCTGTCGTAAGCCATGGCGCCTCGCGAGACTGTGTGATTGCTGCGCTTCAAACCGGATGGACCGGCACTGGGCGTGGCCGATCAGACGACATCGCCCAGCCCGTTCCCTGAAAACGATTCGGGCAGGCCCACACTGGCTGCGAGCCTGCCCGATCTTGTATGGCTGAGGAGGAAGGATTCGAACCTTCGAATGCCGGAATCAAAATCCGGTGCCTTGACCAACTTGGCGACTCCCCAAAAACTGCTGCAGTGCCTGCTGCCGCACTGCCCTGTAACCTGTCACTGCTGCGCCGGCCGCTCGTGATACAGCGGATGGACATCGACGCCGTCGGCGACGAAGCCCTGCCAGCCTGCCGGCCACCTTGCCGACCGTCCTGCTGTCCATTCACCAAACTGTCGCTGCGCACTGGCTCTGTCCGCACATTGTACGAACACGCAGGCGCCGGAACCACTCATCCGCACGACGCCGGCACCCGCCAGACCGGAAAGGAGCGCGATCGCTTCCGACACTTCCGGGTACAGGCACGAGGCCACGCACTGCAAATCGTTGCGCCCGAACAGATGTTTTTGCCCGGCCGCTGCAGCGAAGTCCGCCATTTTGCAAGGTTCGGTATTTCGTGTCAATTCCGGCGCGGCAAAAATGCGTTGCGTCGGCACCGACACGCCCGGCGCCACCACGATGTATGCGGCCGGCGGCAACGTCAGCGGCTGCAATTGCTCGCCCACCCCCTCGGCGAATGCAGAGCGTCCGAACACGAATACCGGCACGTCGGCGCCCAGCTTCAGTGCGATCGTCTGCAGACGCTCGCGCGGCAGATCAAGACGCCAAAGGCGGTTGAGCGCAATCAGCACGGTGGCGGCGTCGGAACTGCCTCCACCGAGTCCGCCCCCCATAGGCAGCCGCTTGTCCAGTTCGATGTCCGCACCCTGCGTGCAGCCGGTCTCGGCCTGCAGCAGCCGGGCCGCACGCACGCAGAGGTCGTCGTCCTCGGCCACGCCGGGCAGCGCATTCACGCGACGCACCATGCCGTCGGTGCGCGGTGCGAAGCGCAACCGGTCGCCGGCATCGAGAAAGCGGAACGCGGTCTGCAGCAGGTGATAGCCATCCGGACGCCGCCCGGTCACGTGCAGAAAGAGATTGATCTTGGCCGGCGCGTCGAGCCAGACACCCCAGTCGATGAATGTACTCATGGCACCGGATACCAGCTGTCGACGCGCAGGCGGAAGGAGTTTTCGCCATCGGTGGCATCGATCTGCACCGGCAGCGCATCCGGGCTGTCGTCTTCGTACTCGATGAATTCGACGCGCCAGCCGCGCTCGGTCAGCACCGACACCCGTCCGAACGCGTCGCGCGAGCGGACGTCGGCCGAACCGGGACGGCCGGTGACCCAGTGCGCGGCACGGGTCAGCGGCAGATCGGCACCGAACGCCTGGCGGGCCAGTTCATCGAGTGACACCGCCGTGGTGACGCGCTGACGCTCGTCGATCAGCTTCACACCGTCCGCGTCCCGGGTGAGCTGCGCCAATACCTTGCCCAGCGGTCCGTTGATCTGCAGTTCGTCCTGCGCCGAAGAGTGCTGCCAGTCCAGGCTGGCTGACGCGCTCTGGTCCGGTCCCTTGACCACGAAGCGCCCGCTCAGAGAAAAGGCCGCGTCGCGCTCGCTGCGCGCCAGCGCACGCACCTGGGAACGCTGGTCGGCACCGGGTTGCGGCAGCGTAGTACAGGCCGTGAGCGCACAGGCGCTCAGCACCAGCAACCAGCGACTCACGGAATGAAGCGCTTGATCGTCGACTCGAGCGCCGCGTTCTCGGGGTGCTGGGCCGCCACCGCACGCCACAGCTTTTCCGCGTCCTCGCGACGGCCGAGCAGCCACTGCACCTCGCCGAGATGGGCGGCGATTTCGGGATCGGGGCGCAACGCGAACGCCCGTTCGAGATAGCCCAGCGCGCCCTTGAGGTCACCGCGCCGGAACATCACCCAGCCCATGCTGTCGAGGATGAACGGATCATCCGGCGACAGTTCCAGTCCCTTGGCGATCAGCGCCTGTGCTTCGTCGAGACGGACATTGCGTTCGGCCAGCGAATAGCCGAGCGCGTTGTAGGCATGCGCGTGATCCGGCTTGACCGCGATCAGCCGGCGCAGACGGTCTTCAGCCACGTCGATGCGGTTGTCGCGCTCGGCCAGCATCGCGGTTTCGTACAGCAGATCGGGCTGGGTCGGATCGGCGACAAGCGCCGCCTCGAGCACGGCTTCACCCTCGCTGGCCCGACCGGCGTCACGCAACAGCTGAAATTCCATCAGCGCCGACCGCGACCTGGAACCGCCTGGCTGGTCAGCGATCAGCCGCAGATGGGCACGTGCGTCATCGAGACGGCCCATGCGGCTGAGCAGCAGCACATAGCGCCCTTGCGCACCGAGGTAATGATCGCCCTGCCCGACCTGTCGGTACCAGTCCAGCGCCTCGTCCTGCTGCTTGAGCTCCTCGGCCAGTTGGCCGAGGTACAGCATCACCAGATTCGGGTCCTGGTAACGCATCGTCAGCAGCTTCTTGAAATAGGTCTGCGCACCCTGATAGTCCTGCATCTGCATCGACAGCACGCCGACGGCGAACACCACGTCGGGCGTGTTCGGCGCACCCTCCAGAATCATCTCGAACTGACGCCGCGCCTCCGCGTAGTTGCGTTCGGCCACCAGCGTGCGGGCGTACTGCATGCGCACGTCGCGCGCCTGCGGATAGCGCACGAGATAGTCGCCCATCAGCTTGCGCGCAGCCGGCGGGTCGGCGTCGGCAGTCGCCTGCGCCTTGATCAGCAGACCGGCCTCCCATTCCGGCCGGATTTCGTGCGCCCGCGACGCCTCCTCCAGCGCCCGCTTCGGCTCGCGCGCCTGCAATGCCGCCTGGGCGCGCGCGAAATGGGCTTCGGCGTAGGACAGATACGGTTCGGTCAGACGATCGACCATGCGCAGCACCTCCGCCCGATCCGGCAGGCGCATCAACACACGGTTCAGCCGCAGCAGGCTCTCGCCTATCTGGTTGCCCTCCTGTGCCAGCAGGCTTGCCAGCTGCGGTTCGAGTTCCTGCGGCCGGTTGGCGTTGACCAGCAGACCGGCCAGCATCTGTCTTGCCTGGACCGAACCCGGATCAAGCTCCTGCCAAAGCTGGGTCGCCTGCAGCGCGATTTCGTTCTGCCGGCTGAATGCCGCGATCTCGGCGGTGCGTTTCGCGATGCGCGGATCGCGCGTGGATTGCGCAAGATCGAGATAGGCGCTGGCCGACAGGCCAAGCTCGCCGCGCTGGGCGGCCAGTTCGGCCAGCAACAGCTGGTAGGTGATCTGTCGGGTCAGTTCGACTTCGGGCAACGGTACTGCCCGGGTTTCCTCCGGTACCGCCTGCGCCGTCGGCTCAGATCCCTCTGGCGCGCCCGGCTGGCGGACGGCGGTCTGCGCACAGGCGCCCAGCACGAGGGAAAACAGGACTGCGGGAAGAAGGGGGCGGGTTGTCATGGACTGGATCGCCAGATAGGTTCGGATACGCTACGGCCTTGGAGTGCGCCGGCTAAAATTCGTTGCAGCCCCTGGGGCTTCGATGTTATTCCAAATCCAGCCTGATCGTTGCGCCCCTGGTGCGCCCTGCCGATGCCCGAACTTCCAGAAGTAGAGATCACCCGCCGCGGCATCGCCGCGCCACTGACCGGCGCCCGCGTCGATGACGTGATCGTGCGTAACGCCTCGCTGCGCTGGCCGGTGCCGGCGCAACTTCACGAGATCCTGACCGGCCAGACGCTGCAGGACATCGACCGGCGCGCCAAATACCTGCTGCTGCGCTTCGACAGCGGCACGCTGATCATCCACCTGGGCATGTCGGGCAGCCTGCGCGTGCTGGCATCCGGCCTGCCGCCGGAAAAACACGATCATGTCGACATCGCTTTCGGCGACCTGACGCTGCGCTTGCGCGATCCGCGACGCTTCGGCGCGGTGCTCTGGCACCAGGGCGCCGACAATGAGCACGCCTTGCTGGCGGGTCTCGGTCCGGAACCGCTGAGCAGCGATTTCGGCGCGGCAGCACTGCACGACGCGCTCGCGCGTCGCCAGTGCGCGATCAAGCTGGCAATCATGGACAGTTCCGTGGTGGTCGGCGTCGGCAACATCTACGCTTCGGAAAGC
Organism: Methyloversatilis sp.; assembly: GCA_036567405.1. Lineage (GTDB taxonomy): Bacteria > Pseudomonadota > Gammaproteobacteria > Burkholderiales > Rhodocyclaceae > Methyloversatilis. Next base: position 6,967 of record DATCUL010000409.1, read on the forward strand.
CTGTTCCGCGCGCGCATCCGGCCGGGCACGGCGGCGCGGCGGCTGACGCTGCCGCAGGCCGGCCGACTGGCAGACGAAATCCGCCGGACCCTGAACGACGCACTCGCCGCCGGCGGCAGTACCCTGCGCGACTTCATGCACGCCGACGGTGCGCCCGGCTATTTCCAGCAGAGCTATTTCGTCTACGGCAGGGAAGGCGAACCGTGCCGCATCTGCGAAACGCCCATCCGCAACCGGCGCATGGGCAACCGCTCGACTTTCTTCTGTCCGGCATGCCAGCGATAGCGCGCCCGGCCTGTGCTAGATTGACAAGTGCTTGACGGGAGACAGCAATGAGCATGCAGGAAGAATTGTCGGCGTACGGAAACTGGCGCACGCGCGTCGAGCAGGCGATCGTCCGTATTCGCGGCTGGCTTTTCGAAAGCAACCTGAACGATGCGCACAACGACCAGTGCATAGAACAGCTGCTGCTCAAGCTGCATGACGACCGGCTGGTCATCGCCTTCGTCGCCGAATTCTCCCGCGGCAAGTCGGAACTGATCAACGCGATATTTTTCGGCGATCAGGGCGCGCGCATCCTGCCGTCGAGTTCGGGTCGGACCACGATGTGCCCGACCGAACTGATGTACGACGCCGCACGTCCGCCCTGCATCGACCTGCTGCCGATCGAGACGCGGCGCACGGCCACGACGGTGACCGACCTGAAGGGTCAGCCCGGCGCCTGGCAGCGCGTCGCGCTCGACACCGGTTCGACCACGTCGATGCAGCAGACCTTGGCACGCGTCAGCGAACAGCGCAAGGTGGCGATCGGCGAAGCCGAACTGCTGGGTTTCCGCATCGACCTAAGCGGCGAGACCGGGCTGCAGCCCGACTCGCACGGTATGGTAGACGTACCCGCGTGGCGCCACGCCATCATCAATCTGCCGCATCCGCTGCTGCGCCAGGGGCTGGTCATACTCGACACGCCGGGGTTGAACGCCATCGGTGCCGAACCGGAACTGACGCTGTCGCTGCTGCCGGCCGCGCATGCCGTGCTGTTCGTTCTGGGCATGGACACTGGCGTCACGCAGAGCGATCTGGCCGTCTGGAAGACGCATGTGACGGCCGCCGGCGGTTCCCGTCAAGGCAGGCTGGCCGTGCTGAACAAGATGGACAGCCTGTGGGACGGCCTGCGCACCGAGGCGCAGATCGATGCCGAAATCGCCCGTCAGATATCGACCTGCGCGGCCACGCTAGATCTGCCGGAAAACCGCGTGTTTCCGGTCTCGGCCCAGAAGGGCCTGCTGGCGCGCATCCAGCACGACAGCGCCCTGCTGGCACGCAGCCGGCTGCCACAACTCGAACAGGCGCTGGTCGAGGATCTGCTGCCGGCCAAGCGCGACATTGTCGGCGCGGCCGTGGAACAGGATGCCGGCAACCTGCTGACACGTACTGCCGAGATGCTGGCTGCCCGCAAGCGCGCGATCGACGACCAGCTGGCCGAATTCTCCGATCTGCGCGGCAAGAACCGCGGCGTCATCCAGTACATGCTCAAGCGCGTGCGAACCGAGAAGGAAGATTTCGAACGCGGACTGGAGCGCTTTTACGCGACGCGCAACGTCTTCGCGTCACAGACCAACGCATTGTTCGCCCATCTGGGCATGGACGCGCTGCGCACCCGCACCGCACAGACACGCGAGCTGATGGAGCGTGCGAACTTTTCGCTGCAACTGCGCGACGCGATGAACGCCTTCTTCGGCGAGGTCCACGACAGCCTGCAGAAGTCGGAAACCAGCGTGGCCGAAATCTTCCAGATGATGGAGGCGATGTACCAGCGCTTCTCGACCGAACACGACCTGCGGCTCGGCGTACCGGTGCCGTTTTCGGTGCATCGCTACGAAAAGGACAT
>DATCUL010000410.1:0-15381 GCA_036567405.1 Methyloversatilis sp.
GGCGCTGCTGCGCCTGCGCGAGGACGGACGGCTGCCCGCGACGATGGAAATCGTCTACGGTCATGCTTGGCGCGGCGAGCCGAAACAGACCGAAGACGGCCGCGCCATCATAAAGTTCGAACGCGGAGGCCGCCGGTGAACGAAAAGGCCGCCGCGCGCCTGAGCGCCAAGCGGCGTTCGCTCAAGCCGCGTAATCCGCTGGCCACGGCCGCGCTGATGAAGAAGGGCGGCGGACATCAGCGACGCGACAAGAAAGCCAGCAGGGCGCGCACCAAGGCGCGCTGGCTGAAGGTGCCGGACGGGGACTGAGCGGTGTTCGCAGCGGCAGGTGCCACCGGGGCCGGGCGCCTCACGCTGCTGATGTGCGCCGCCGAGGCGCTGGGCATGACCGGCTTCGCTGCCTACCCATCCTTCCTGCCGCTGCTCACCGACCTGTGGCATCTGACCGGCACCGAGGCGGGCCTGATCGGCGGCGCCTTCTTCTTCGGCTACATGCTGGCCGTGCCCTTCCTGTCGGGCGCGACCGACCGCATCGACGCGCGCGTCGTCTACATCGCCTCCTGTCTGCTGATGGCGTTCGGCACCCTGGGCTTCGCACTGGCCGCGCACGGCGTGTGGAGCGGTGCGCTGTTCCAGGCGCTGTGTGGCGCCGGACTGGCCGGCTGCTACATGCCGGGGCTGCGCGTGCTGACCGACCGCGTGCCGCCGCAGGCGGGGACGCGCCACATCGCCTTCTATACCTCGAGTTTCGGCATCGGCACCAGCCTGTCGCTGCTGCTGGCCGGCGGGCTGGGACGGGTGTCCGACTGGCGGGTCGCGATCGCGCTGATGAGCGCCGGTCCGCTGCTGGCGGCGGGCCTGGTGCTGACCGGCGTGGCGCGCCAGTCGCCTCCCGCGTCGGCCGAAGCGCGCTGGCTGCCGCGCTTCGGGCCGGTGCTGGCACACGGCCGCGTGCGGCGTCTGCTTGCCGGTTACGCGGTGCATTGCTGGGAACTGTTCGGCCTGCGTTCCTGGATGGTCGCCTTCATCGCCTTCGCCTACGGTCTGACGGCGGCACAGGCGTGGCTCACCCCGACCGAGGCGGCCGCACTGATCAATCTGCTCGGGCAGCCGGCCAGCATATTCGGCAACGAGGCGGCGAGCCGCTTCGGCCGCGGCCGCTGGATCGTCGCCGTCATGCTGGCGTCCGGTCTGCTGTGCTGGCTGGCGGGCGCCTCGGCGGCGGCGCCCTGGTGGCTCATGCTGTGCCTGCTGGCGCTGTACAACTGCGCCGTGATGGCCGATTCCGCCGCGTTGACTGCCGGCCTGGTCCATGCCGCGCCGGCCGCTCATCGCGGTGCCGCGATGGCGCTGTACTCGCTCGGCGGCTTCGGTGCCGGCTTCGTTGCGCCCATGGTGTTCGGTGCCACGCTCGATGCGGGCGGCGGTGACACTAATCCGGTCGCGTGGGGATTCGCCTTTGCAACGCTTGGCGCGGGATGCCTGCTGTGGGGGCTGTCCGAAACCTCTCGACGTGAGCCGGCCATGCCGAAGTCCTGAGGCCAACAGACGCTAGTCCATTCGGCCTAACGCCGCCGCAATCCCGGCCACGGCGCGGTAACCTTGACTGCCTAAGCTGGCGCTCCCGATCCCGTCCGCCCGTCCGGCGGAGGATTCACGACTGATCCGGAGCAAGGCCCATGAAATCGATCCCGCAGAAAAAGCGCATGCTTTCCTTCATCCTGCCCTGCCTGTTTGCCGGCCCGGTGCTGTTTGCGCCGGCTGCTCAGGCGGCCGGTCAGTTGGTGATCAGCCAGGCCTATGGTGGCGGTGGCAACAGCGGGGCGATTTTCAGGAACGATTTCGTCGAACTGTTCAACCGCGGCGATGCTGCCGTATCGCTTTCCGGACTGTCGCTGCAGTACGCATCGACGACCGGAACGACCTGGAACAACAAGCTTGTCCTGCCGGCCACACTGCTGCAGCCGGGTCAGTACTTCCTGATCCAGCTGGCCGCCGGCACCGGCGGCAGCGTTTCGCTGCCGACGCCCGATGCGACCGGTACGATCGCGATGTCAGCGACCGCTGGCAAACTCGCGTTGGTCAATGGCACGGCAGATCTGCCGACCGGTACGGTCTGCCCGACCGCAAACGTCATCGACATCGTCGGCTATGGCACCAGCACGACCTGCTCCGAGACCAGTCCGATGGTGGCGCTGAGCAACACCACGGCCGGCCTGCGCGCTGCGGGTGGCTGCATCGACAACAACAACAACGCGACGGATTTTGCGACAGGTGCCCCGGCGCCGCGCAACAGCGCGTCGCCGCTGAACAATTGCGGCGGTGCATCGGTCAATGCGCCCATCGTCACCAGTTGCCCGGCGCTGAGCCTGAGTGCCGGCACGGCTGGCAGCGTGTCGATCAGCGCATCGGATGCCGACAGCACGGTCAATGACATCGCCGCCATCGGTGCGCTGCCGGCCGGCATCACACTGGACGCCGTCAGCGTGGCGGCCGGCGACGGTGCCAGTGCAACGGCCCGTGTTTCAGTTGCGGCCGGCACCACCACCGGCAACTATCCGATCGGCATCCGCTTTGCCAACAACGAAGCCCAGAGCGCAGACTGCACGGTGGACATCACGATTGCCGCTGCGGCGGCGATCACGTCCATTCCGCAGATACAGGGCAGTGGCGACGTCAGCCCGAAGGCCGGGCTGACGGTCACGACCGAGGGCATCGTGACTGCGGTGTTCCCGGGGCTGTCCGGTTTCTATCTGCAGGATGAGACCGGTGATGGCGATGTGGCAACGTCCGATGGCGTGTTTGTCTTTGCACCTGCCCTGAACACGGTCCAGGTTGGCCAGAAGCTGCGCCTGAACGCCACTGTCAGCGAATTCAATACAGTGACCGAGCTGGTGTCGCCGACTGCGGTACAGGTACTGGGCAGCGGCTATGCGGTTGCGCCGACCGACGTCGTGCTGCCGGAAGCGGTCGAGGGTGAACTCGAGCATTACGAAGGCATGCTGGTGCGCATCGTCACGCCGCTGACCGTGTCGCAGAACTATTTCCAGGGCCGCTACGGCCAGGTCACGCTGTCCGCCGAAGGGCGCATGGAGATACCGACCAACCGCTATCCGGCCGGCACGCCGGAAGCGATCGCGCTGCGTGATGCGAACGCCCGCCGTCGCATCGTGCTCGATGACGGTTCCAGCGCGCAGAATCCGAACCCGATCCCCTTCATCGGCACCGGCAACACGCTGCGCGCCGGCGACACCGTCGCCGGCCTGACCGGCGTCATCGATCACGGACTGATCACCGCCAGCAGCACCGGCCCGCGTGACTACAAGCTGCATCCGACCGTAATGCCGGTGTTCTCGCGCGACAACCCTCGCACTGTCGCACCGGCTGCCGTCGGGAGTAATGTGCGGGTGGCCAGCTTCAACGTGCTGAACTACTTCACCACGCTGGACCAGGCCGGATCGTCGTGCTTCCCGAGCGGCACGGTCAGCGACTGCCGCGGTGCGAACAGCGCAACCGAATTCACCCGCCAGCGCGACAAGATCGTCAGCGCGCTGCGCGCCATCGATGCGGATGTGGTCGGCCTGATGGAAATCGAGAACAACGGTCAGGTGGCGGTGCAGAACCTCGTCACTGCGCTGAACGCCGCCTACGGTGCTTCCGTCTATGCGGCTGTCGGCCTGCCGACGGGCGGTACCGGCACGGATGCCATTCGCGTGGCGATGATCTACAAGCCGGCACGCGTGTCGACGGTCAACCCGGCGCTCAGCGACACCAACCCGATCCACAGCCGGCCGCCGCTGGCACAGACGTTCGCCGTTGCCAGCGGAGAGCGGTTCAGCGTCGTGGTCAACCATTTCAAGTCGAAGTCGTGTGGCACGCCGACCGGTGCCAATGTCGACCAGGGGGATGGCCAGGGCTGCTGGAATGCATTGCGCGTCAGTCAGGCGAATGCCCTGACCACCTTCGTGCAGACCCTGTCGGCGACCAGTGGGTCGGGCGACGTGCTGATGATCGGCGACCTGAATTCCTACAGCAAGGAAGATCCGGTCAATGCGCTGACCGGTGCCGGCATGGTGAACCTCGCCGCCGGTATCAACCTGCCCTACACCTACACTTTTGACGGCGAGAGCGGCCAGCTCGATCATGCGCTGGCCACCGGCAGCATGGCAGCGCGCGTTTCCGGCTTTACCCAGTGGCACATCAACACCGACGAACCGTCGGTGATCGACTACAACACCGAGTTCAAGCCGCAGGATCTCTACGCGCCGACACCCTACCGTGCGTCCGACCATGATCCGGTCGTCATCGGCTTCTCGCTGCTGCATGCGGTCAATGGCACGGCCGGCCGCGACGTGCTGGGAGGCACGCCGGGTGATGACGTGATCACCGGCGGCGAAGGTGCGGACGTCCTGACCGGTGGTGCGGGTGCAGACCTGTTCGTCTATCGCAGCCTGCGCGATGGCACCGACACCATCACCGATTTCGTGCCGGGCACCGACCGTCTGGACCTGAGCGCGCTGCTCGCGTCGCTCGGCATCTCCAGGACGGTGGCCCGGACTGGCGGCTACGTGCAGCTGATCGATACGAACAGCGGTGTCAGCGTGCAGATCGACGCCGATGGCAGCACCGGTGCGGGCCCCCTGCGTCCGCTCGCCACGCTGCGCGGCCGGACCGCGTCGCAGATCGACTTCGCGCGGGATCTCGGTCTGTAATCGGACCGTCCGGAACACAAGGAAAATGATGAAGCGGTTTCTACGCAATGTGCTGTTGGCGACAGCCTGTGGCGTCATTCTGCCGGCACAGGCGGCAGTGCAGTCCTACACGTTCGACGGCGTCACCGATTCCGGAGTCTTCCTGCACCAGATCTTTTCCGGCAGCCTGAGTTTCGACGATTCCGCTCTGGCTAACGTCGGCGAGGAGTGGATCGCCCTCGGGTCGATCGCGCTCGACTTCCTCGGTCAGCGCCATACGCTGGGCAACGCTGCTGCAACGCCTGAAGCCGCATTTTTCGACGGCACGTTTCTCGGCGTCAGCTTCACCGTCAATGCCGGCGACCCGCAGTTTTCGCTGGTCGCAGGTTATCGCCGCATTGGTGAGGCGTTTTTTGCCTACGACACCGTGACGGGGAAGTCCGGCACCGGTTCCGTGACCTACACTGCCGCCGTGCCGGAACCGGAGGGCTGGATGCTGATGCTGGCCGGTCTGGCCGTTGTCGTCGGCATCGCCCGTCGCCGGTTCAGCTGACGCCTTCCTGCAAGGTTATCGCCTGAACGGACCGATGCATGCTGCGCGCGTGCCAGACGCGCGCGCCGAGCAGGACTGCGAGGATGAGCGCGTAAATCACCGGTTCGGTGATGTCCTTCTTCACCAGCCACCAGTAGTGCACCACGCCCAGTGCGCCGATGACGTAGATCAGCCGGTGCAGGCGCTGCCAGGCGCGCCCGCCGAGGCGGCGGATCATGCCGTTGGTCGACGTGAGCGCCAGCGGCAGCAGCAGCACGAAGGCGCAGAAGCCGACCGTGATGAAGGGGCGCTTGATGATGTCCTTGACCATTTCGCCGAGGTCGAAGAACTGGTCGAGCCAGACATAGGTCGTCAGGTGCAGGCAGGCGTAGAAGAAGGCATACAGCCCCAGCGTGCGGCGCAGGCGCACCAGCCAGTGCCAGCCCGTGAGCTGGCGCAGCGGCGTTACGGTCAGCGTGATCATCAGCATGCGCAGGGTCCAGTCGCCGGTGGCGCGCGTGATGTATTCGATCGGATTGGCGCCCAGCGCGTCGCGCAGGCCGGCGGCGATCAGCCACAGCAGCGGCAGCAGGCAGGCCAGCCAGACCGCGCCCCACAGCCGTGTGAACTGCGTGCGGTCGGGATTGAAGCTGCGTCCGGTACGCCCCTGCGAAGCCGCCATGGAAACGTGTGCCGGCATGTCAGAAGTACTTCTTCAGGTCCATGCCGGCGTACAGCGATGCCACCTGGTCGCCGTAGCCATTGAACATCAGTGTCTTGCGCTTGGTGAATTCGCCGAGGCGCCGCTCGCGCGCCTGGCTCCAGCGTGGGTGGTCGACCTCGGGATTCACGTTCGAGTAGAAGCCGTATTCGCGACCGTTGGCGCGCGTCCAGGCGCTCAGCGGTTCCTTGTCGGTGAAGCGGATCTTCACGATGGACTTGGCGCTCTTGAAACCGTACTTCCACGGCACGATAAGGCGCATCGGCGCGCCGTTCTGGTTGGGCAGCACCTCGCCGTACAGGCCGACCGCCAGTATGGTCAGCGGATGCATCGCCTCGTCCAGCCGCAGGCCTTCGACATAGGGCCAGTCGAGCACCGGCAGCAGCGTGCCCGGCATTTCCTTCGGGTTGTGATAGGTGACGAATTCGACGTACTTCGCGCCGGCCATCGGTTCGACCTGCTTGAGCAACGCCGACATCGGAATGCCGACCCAGGGCACCACCATGGACCAGGCCTCGACGCAGCGCAGCCGGTAGATGCGCTCTTCCAGCGGCGCCAGCCTGAGCACATCCTCTATCCCCAGCGTCTTCGGTTTCTGCACCATGCCTTCCAGGCTCACCGTCCATGGCCGGGTGGTCATGCGATGGGCGTTGCGCGCGGGATCGCCCTTGTCGGTGCCGAATTCGTAGAAATTGCAGTAGCCGGTGATGTCCTGATAGTCGTTCAGCTTCTCGTCGGTCGAATAGGCGCTACGGGTCAGCGGGCCGAGTTTCGCGCCGCGGGCGGCCGTCTGGGCCTGCGCTGGACCGGGCAGTACGCCGCCCAGCAGCGCGGCGCCGGCACCGAGGCTGGCGGCACGGATGAAGTCGCGGCGGCCGTCGAACAGGCTGCGCGGCGTGATTTCCGACGGTGCGATGTCGGCCGGGCGTTTGATCAGCATGGGGTCACTCCTCGTTGTACGCTTTACCAGACCGGCAGCACTGCCGCGACCTTACCTTGTGACCATCGATGAACAGAAAGATTTTTGCCGAACTGCTTGACGCACTGATGCAGCCGGCCCCGGACGCCAAGTGCGACGCGGTCGAAGCGCTGTGGCGCGACTGGCAGAGCGGGACGGCGTTCGACCGCACCGGAGCGGCGCCTTACTGCATCGACGACGCTGGCCGGCCGGCACGACCGGAACTGGTGGAGCCATCGGCACTGCGTTCGCGCCGCATGGGCAGTCGCGAAGGCCACGCGGCGATGATCCACGCCATCTGTCACATCGAATTCACGGCGATCAATCTTGCGCTCGACGCCGCCTGGCGCTTCCGCGATCTCCCCGACGCCTATCTGGCTGACTGGCTGCGCGTGGCGGCCGACGAGGCGCGGCATTTCGGCCTGCTGCGTGCGCATCTGCGATCGCTCGGCCACGACTACGGCGATTTTCCGGCGCATGCCGGCCTGTGGGACATGGCGCGCCGTACCGCCGGCGACGCGCTGGGGCGGATGGCGCTGGTGCCGCGCGTGCTGGAAGCGCGCGGGCTGGATGCCACTCCGCCCATCATGGCCAAGCTGCGTGCCGTGGGCGACACGGCGGCGCTGGCCATTCTCGACATCGTGCTGGCCGACGAGATCACGCATGTCGCGGTCGGTGACCGCTGGTTCCGTCACCTGTGCGCGCAGCGCGGACTGGATGCCGAAGCGACCTTCCTGCGCCTGTTCGACGAATTCGAGGCGCCGCGCCTGCAGCCGCCGGTCAATACCGATGCCCGCCTGGCCGCCGGTTTTTCCGAGCAGGAGTTGGCGCGGCTCGCCGGCGCGCGTGCCGGCATCAAGGGCCGAAGCCGGAAAAACAAAAGCCCGCCGTGAGGCGGGCTTCCGGATGCCGCGAGCGGACCGGCGTTCAGCGCAGGCCGGCGGCGTAGTCGGACACGGCCTTGATTTCGGCGTCGGTCAGCTTGACGGCAATCATGCGCATCATCTTGGCCGGGTCATTGGCGCGTTCGCCGACGCGGAAGGCCTTCAGCTGGGCTTCGGTGTAGTCGGCATGCTGACCGCCGACACGCGGGTACATTGCGGGCAGGCCGGCACCGGCCGGGCCGTGGCAGCCGGAGCAGGCGGGCAGGCCCTTGCTCTGGTCGCCGCCGCGCCAGATTTTCTGACCCAGTTCGATGCTTTCGCGGTTGCCCTTGGCGGTCGCCGGCGTCTGTGTCTGGCTGGCGTAGTAGGCGGCGACGTTGCGCATGTCGGCGTCCGACAGGCCGGCGGCCATGCCGCCCATGATCGGATTGACGCGCTCGGCCGGCTTGCCGTCCTTGCCCTTGAAGTTCGACAGCTGCTTGTAGATGTATTCCGGGTGCTGACCGGCCAGTTTCGGGTTGACCGAAATCGTGCTGTTGCCGTCGGCGCCATGACAGGCGGCGCAGACCTGCGACGCGATCGCCTTGCCGGCAGCGGCGTCAGCCTTGGGTTGCGCCTTTTCGGCAGCGTGTTCTTCAGCTGCCAGCGCGCTGGCGGAAACGAAAGTCAGGGACAGGGCGATAGCAAGAGTTTTGAACGAGCGCATGACAATCCTTGAGCGTGAACCCGGGTGGGGTGTCGGGATAAAAGACACGGATACAGTAAACTCCTTATTTTACCGTGTTTTCCTGGGCGCGCAGTGCGCGAAATAGATTTGTCCTCACTCTTCCGTGGTGCCGCGTTTCACATTTCGGTGGCAAAGCCATCCGGCCTGCCGGCCCCGGCCGGTCCGGAGATCGCCTTCGCCGGCCGTTCCAACGCCGGAAAATCCAGTGCCATCAATACGCTGGTCGGTCACACCCGGCTGGCTTTCGTCAGCAAGACGCCGGGACGTACCCAGTTGATCAACTACTTCAAGCTGGTCAAGGGCGGCTTTCTGGTCGACCTGCCGGGCTATGGTTACGCGCAGGTGCCGATCGAGGTGCGTCGGGCCTGGGCCGGGCTCATCGAGCGTTACCTGAAGGAGCGCGAAAGTCTGGTCGGTCTGGTGCTCATCATGGATTCGCGCCACCCGCTGACCGAACTCGACTGGAACATGATCCAGTGGTTCTCGGTTAGCGGAAAGCCGATGCACGTGCTGCTGACCAAGGCCGACAAGCTGACGCGCAGCGCACAGGCGGCTACGCTGGCGGATGTGCGCCGGCAGTTGTCGGGCATGGGCGACCAGGTGACCGTGCAGCTGTTTTCCAGCCTGAAGAAGACCGGTGCGGAGGAGGTGGAGGCAGTCGTGGCGCCGTGGCTGGCGGCGGCGCTGCCCGGTTCCGGACCGGCCGACGGTTGAATCCACCGGCGCAGTCAGGAAAAAGAAAAGCCCACGGCCAAAGGGGATGAAGCCGTGGGCTGAAAACGCCTCTTGAAGAAGCACCCGCTCAGGGAGGTGAAGCGGGTGACGGTTCTCGCCGTCGCAAGCTCAGACCGGGCCGGGCCGGCCGAGTTCCATTTCGGTGCTTTCCTTGCGTTCCGGCAAGGCGGTGCGCCGGCAGCCCGTACTATCATCGGCGTTTTGCGTCACGGGCTTTCATGATGTCCTTTCCTCCCGCCAGCCATTTTCCGTCCACCCGCATGCGCCGCATGCGCCGCGATGACTTCTCCCGCCGCCTGATGCGCGAGCACAGGCTCAGTGCCGACGACCTGATCTATCCGGTGTTCGTGCTCGACGGTCCGACCCGCAGCGAAGCGGTGGCTTCGATGCCGGGCGTCAGCCGGGTCAGCGTCGATCTGCTGCTGGGTGTCGCGGAACAGGCGGTTGCGCTCGGCGTGCCAGCGCTGGCGCTGTTTCCGGTCATCGATTCCGGTCTGAAGACCGACGACGCAGCCGAGGCCTGGAACCCCGACGGCCTGGTGCCGCGCACCGTACGCGCGCTGAAGGAGCGCTTCCCCGCGCTTGGCGTGATCACCGATGTCGCGCTCGACCCCTACACCAGCCACGGACAGGACGGGCTGATCGACGCTTCCGGCTACGTGATGAACGACGAGACGCTGGAAGCGCTGGCGAAACAGGCGCTGTGCCATGCCCAGGCCGGCGCCGACGTGGTCGCGCCGTCCGACATGATGGACGGCCGCATCGGCCGTATCCGCTTCGAGTTGGACGCGCACCGGCTGATCCATACGCGCATCCTTGCCTACTCGGCCAAGTATGCGTCGGCCTTCTACGGGCCGTTCCGCGACGCCGTGGGGTCGGCCGGCAATCTGGGCAAGGGCAACAAATACACCTACCAGATGGATCCGGCGAACAGCGACGAGGCGATCCGCGAGGTGTCGCTCGACATCGCCGAAGGCGCCGACATGGTGATGGTGAAGCCAGGCATGCCCTATCTGGACATCGTGCGCCGGGTGAAGAGCGAACTGGCCGTCCCGACCTACGCCTATCAGGTCAGCGGCGAATACGCGATGCTGAAGGCGGCGGTCGCCAATGGCTGGCTGGACGAACGTGCCACGGCAATGGAAGCGCTGCTGGCGTTCAAGCGTGCCGGTGCCGATGGCATCCTGACCTATTACGCGCTCGACGCCGCCCGCTGGCTCAAAGAAGCCTGAGCGCGCGCGGCAGCTGCAGCGCCGAACTCAGCCGCAGATCCACATAGCTGTGATGGGCGGCGCTGCGGCTGATCCACACCGTACGCATGCCCAGCTGCCGGGCGGTACGCAGGTTGGCGGCGGTGTCCTCGACCATGATGCAGCGTGACGCGGTCAGCCGGTTGTCGCGGAGCAGGCGCAGGAAGCCTGCGATGCGCGGTTTCGGCGTGTAGCGCGAATGCTCGATCGCGTGGATCGAGTCGAACAGCGGACGCATGTCCATCGCGTCCAGCACCGCCTCGGCGTAGTGCAGCGGCCCGTTGGTGAACACGATCTTGCGTCCGGGCAGCCGGCGCAGCACGTGGCGCAATGCGCGCTCGAACACGATGCCCGGACGCAGAGCCTCCACATCGTGCGTGCCGTGCAGGAAGTGCCGCGGCTGCGTGCCGTGGTGGCGCATCAGGCCGAGCAGCGTGGCGCCGTAGCGATGCCAGTAATGGATGCGCAGGCGGTTGGCGTCGGCCTCGTCCAGATCCAGTTCCGCCATCAGCCAGGCGGTCATCGCCCGGTTCAGGTGCGGAAATACGTGCGGGTTGGCGTCGTGCAGCGTGTTGTCCAGGTCGAACAGCCACACCGGCCCGTGGCCGGCATCCGCGGCACGACGCGCGATGCTCACTTGCTCTTGATCAGCGTGCCGACACCGTCGTTGGTCAGCACTTCGAGCAGCAGCGCGTTGGGCACGCGGCCGTCGATGATGTGCACGCTCTTGACGCCGCTGCGCGCGGCATCCAGCGCCGAACCGATCTTCGGCAGCATGCCGCCCGACAGCGTGCCGTCCTCGATCATCATGTCGACGTCACGTGGCGTGATGCCGGTCAGCAGGTTGCCGTCCTTGTCCAGCACGCCCGGCGTGTTGGTCAGCAGGATCAGCTTTTCGGCCTTCAGGATTTCCGCCAGCTTGCCGGCAACGACATCGGCATTGATGTTGTAGCTCTCGCCGTCTGGGCCGACGCCGATCGGCGCGATCACCGGGATGAAGTCGCCGCTGTCGAGAAAGTTGATGATGGTCGGATCGATCGACGAAATGTCGCCGACCAGGCCGATGTCCAGCATTTCGTCCGGCTTGTCCTTGTTCGGCATCATCAGCTTGGTGGCGCGGATGAAGGAGCCGTCCTGCCCGGTCAGGCCGACCGCCTTGCCGCCGGCCTGATTGATCAGGTTGACGATGTCCTTGTTCACATGACCGCCAAGCACCATTTCGACGATATCCATCGTTTCCTCGTCGGTGACGCGCATGCCCTGCACGAAGGTGCCCTGCTTGCCGACGCGCTTGAGCAGGTCGTCGATCTGCGGGCCGCCGCCATGTACCACCACCGGGTTCATGCCGACCAGCTTGAGCAGCGTCACATCACGCGCGAAGCCCAGCTTCAGCGCCGGATCGGTCATCGCGTTGCCGCCATACTTGATGACGATGGTCTTGTCCTGAAAGCGCCGGATGTAAGGCAGCGCTTCGGACAGCACGGCAGCCTTGGCGTGGGGCGTGATGCCGGACGTGAGTGCGGAGGTCAGGGACATTTTCTGGGCTCGACGGACAGGTTGCGATGGGCGTGGATTCTAGCCTTGCACTGCACAAACAAAAAGCGGGCACATCAAGTGCCCGCTCTTTGGAAGCGTCGGTCACGTGCGGGCGCCTGGCCCGCCGGACATCCGCTTACTGAATCTTCAGTTTGCGTGCTGCCACAGCCACCTTCTTCGGCAGCGTCAGTTCGAGTACACCGTCGGAGAACTTGGCTTGCGCACGCGATTCGTCGATTTCCTGCCCGAGCTGGAAGCTGCGCGACACCTTGCCGTAGTGGCGCTCGGAACGCAGCACGCGCTCGCCTTCCTTGTTCTCGACCACACGCTTCTTCTCGGCGCTGATCGATACCACCGCACCTTCGATGTTGACGTGAATGTCGTCCTTGGGCACGCCCGGCAGGTCGGCATGGACCGTGTAGGCGTCGCTGTCTTCCTTCACGTCTATCTTCAGCACCGGGACGTCCGGGTTGCTGGCGGACAGATCGACCGGCTGCAGCACCAAGCCGCGAAAATCCTTCAAGAGGTTCTCAAAAGGGTCCCAACGGGTCACTTGATTCATCGTTCAGTCCTTTCCTTGTCTGATTGCGGAGCGATCCCGCATGCACTGAAATTAAGGATGACGCAGATGAATTCAAGACCTTTTCGCGCGCAATATCTTGCGCTGGGTCAACATCCGTATCGCATCGCGGTTGGTCCACGAGAACACGGTGCCGAGCGCTTCGCGCCAGGGCAGCCAGCGCCAGTCACGGTGCTCGTCCGGCGCCAGCGTGACCGGCGTGTCGCGCGGCACGCACAGGCTGAACGTGTGTTCGGTGTTGTGGGTGACGCCGGGGGCGTAGCGCTGGCGCCAGATCGGGAAGATTTCGAAGCGGCTGCTGTGGTGCCAGCGGTCGAACTGTTCTGCAGGTGCCACGATGCCTGTTTCTTCGGCGACTTCCCGCCGTGCCGCGTCGAGCAGTGATTCGCCGGCTTCGACGCTGCCGGTGACCGACTGCCAGAAGCCGGGGTGTTTCGCGCGTTCGATCAGCAGGATGTCGCCTTCCGGGCTGTGGATCAGCACCAGAACCGACTGCGGTCGTTTCATGCGCTGGCCATGAACGAACGCGCGCGGGTGTGCGGCTGGTCGAACAGCACCCAGAACGGCGTGCCGCGGTCGCGCCACTCGGCTGATACGTCATCCAGGACTTCGACAATGGCGTCGAAGTCCGCCTTGCAGTGCTCGATCGCCTTGGCGCAGCCGCTCAGGACCAGCAGGTAGCCACCGGCCGGCAGCCAGGACAGGTCGCCCAGACTGTCGCCGAGCGCGTCCAGATTGTGTCCGAAGGTGGCCGGGAATTCGAAGGCCAGCGCGAAGGCCTGCAGCAGCGTGGCGCGGTCGCGCGCACCCTTGATGTCGAGTTCAACCAGCCGGAAATCGCTGTCGCCCAAGGCGCGGACAGCGCGCGAAATCACGGTTGGCTGGGCGCAGAACAGGCCGCTGCGCGAGGCGTCGAGCAGCCGTGCCTCCATCGGTGATGGTGGTGGCAGGGTGGACATGGATTACTCCTTGATGCGGCGGAAGCTGCGGTAGTGATCGCCTGTGTAGTAGTACTCGCCGGAGCGGCGGACGTCGTTATCCTCGCCGCTGCCGGCGATGATGCGCCGCGCGCCGCGATGCTCCAGCCCCGGTGTCGGTACCGTGTATTCACGATAGTACGAACGCGGGCGCACCGGCAGGCGCTGTTCCCGGTTCTGGAAAACTACGCCGTCGCGTCGGTAGGGAAAGGGCCCGCCCTGTCTGATCAGGCTGAGCGTCTGCGCCGCTTCCGGCGGCAGACGTTCAAGTGCGACCTCGGGCGGCGCGAAGCCGCTGGCGACTAGCCAGAACGCGGCGAGCAGCGTCGCGCGTACCGGCCAGCGTCGCAGGTGGCGCGTCATTGCATGCCGCTCACTGCGCCGCGTCGGGCTTCGCCGTGTTGCGCAGACGGATGTGCAGTTCGCGCAGCTGACGTTCGTCCACCGGGCTCGGAGCCTGGGTCAGCAGGCACTGTGCGCGCTGGGTCTTGGGGAAGGCGATCACGTCGCGGATCGATTCGGCGCCGGTCATCATGGTGACGATGCGGTCCAGCCCGAACGCGAGGCCGCCGTGCGGCGGTGCGCCGTACTTCAGCGCGTCGAGCAGGAAGCCGAACTTGAGCTGCTGCTCTTCCGGGCCGATGTTGAGCGCCTCGAACACGGTTTCCTGCACGTCGGCGCGATGGATACGCACCGAGCCGCCGCCGATTTCCCAGCCGTTCAGCGCCAGATCGTAGGCCTTGGCCAGACACTTGCCAGGATCGGTCTTCAGCAGCGCGATGTGCTCGTCCTTCGGGCTGGTGAAGGGATGGTGGCAGGCGTTCCAGCGCTTCTCGTCCTCGTCGTACTCGAACATCGGGAAGTCGACTACCCACAGCGGGCGCCACGCCTCGCCGGTGACGAAGCCCTTTTCGTGGCCGATCTTCAGTCGCAGCGCGCCCAGCGCGTCGGACACCACCTTGGCGCGATCGGAACCGAAGAAGATCACATCGCCGCTCTGCGCGCCGGTGCGCGCCATGATGGCGGCCAGCGATTCAGGGCTCAGGTTCTTGACGATGGGCGATTGCAGGCCCTCCTCGTTCAGTTTGGTGACGTCGTTCACCTTGATGTAGGCCAGGCCCTTGGCGCCGTAGATCTTGACGAATTCGGTGTAGCCGTCGATTTCGCCGCGCGACAGCGAGGCGCCGCCGGGCACGCGCAGCGCGGTGACGCGGCAGGCCGGGTCATTGGCCGGGCCGGAGAACACCTTGAATGCGACGTCCTTGAGCGCGTCGGCCACATCGACCAGTTCCAGCGTCACGCGCAGGTCCGGTTTGTCCGATCCGAAGCGGGTCATCGCCTCGGCGTAGCTCATGCGCGGGAAGGGCGACGGCAGATCGACCGACAGCGCTTCCTTGAAGACATGGCGGATCATGTCTTCCATCATCGCGGTGATTTCGTGCTCGGTCAGGAAGCTGGTTTCGATATCGACCTGGGTGAACTCGGGCTGACGGTCGGCGCGCAGATCCTCGTCGCGGAAGCACTTGGTGAGCTGGTAGTAGCGGTCGTAGCCGGCCACCATCAGCAGCTGCTTGAACAGCTGGGGCGACTGCGGTAGCGCGAAGAACTGGCCGTCGTGCACGCGGCTGGGCACCAGATAGTCGCGCGCGCCTTCCGGCGTGCTCTTGGTGAGCATCGGCGTTTCGATGTCGATGAAGCCCTTGTCGTCGAGGAAACGGCGGAAGGCCATTGCTGTCTTGTAGCGCAGCATCATGTTCTTCTGCATCGCCGGGCGGCGCAGATCGATCACG
>DATCUL010000411.1:0-11786 GCA_036567405.1 Methyloversatilis sp.
GGGGCAGGCTGGATGCGCTGGTCAACAACGCATCCAGCTTCCACCCGACGCCGGTCGGTGCCATCACCGGACAGGACTGGGACACCCTGGTCGGAAGCAATTTCAAGGCGCCGCTCTTCCTGACACAGGCGCTGGCGCCGGAACTGCGGGCGCGCGACGGCTGCGTCGTCAATATTGCAGACATCCACGCCGAGCGGCCGCTGGCCGGGTATGCACTCTACAGCGCATCGAAAGGGGCGCTGGCGACGCTGACGCGGGCGCTGGCGATCGAGCTCGCGCCCCGGGTGCGCGTCAATGGCGTCGCGCCGGGTCCGATACAGTGGCCGGAAAACGAGCTTTTCGATGCTGCCGAAAGGGCGCGCATCGTCGAGCACACTCTGCTGCGCAGGGAGGGACATCCGCAGGACATCGCGCGCACGGTGCGTTTCCTGATCGAGGATGCTCCGTATATAACGGGTCAGATCATCGCGGTCGACGGTGGCCGCAGCGCCCATTTGTGACGCATCCGTCAGACCGATGGTGGATTGATGTCTAATAATCGGACAGATAGCGTCTGCATTTGTAAAATGAAGCAAAGTCCAACGGCGTACGGCCACCCATGAGTTCCCAACAAACATCGCTGTGTGTGCTGTTTGCCGATGTCTCCGGCAGTACACGGCTGTACGAAAAGCTTGGCGATGCCGAGGCTCTGCGAGCGGTCGAGCGTTGCCTGAACCGCATACGTCGCGTCATTGACGGGCATGGCGGCCGGGTCATCAAGACCATCGGCGACGAGGTGATGACGACCTTTCCCACGGTGGATGCAGGTATTCAGGCTGCCTGCGAGATGCAGCATCGCGTCACGGACCTGCCGCCGGTGTCCGGCGTGAAACTGGCGATACGGGTGGGGTTCCACTTCGGTCCGGCGATCGAGGAAAACGACGATGTTTTCGGTGATACCGTCAATACCGCGTCACGCATGGCCGGGCTGGCAAAGGCCGGTCAGATCATCACGACGGCCGAGGCGCTGACGTCGCTGACCTTGTCGGCGGTGCCCGAGGTGCGCGAGATCGATGCGCTCACGGTGAAGGGCAAGGCCGAGGATGTGCGGGTGTGCGAAGTCCTCTGGCAGGAAGGTGCCGACCTGACGATGAAAGCGGCGAGCATTGCGCCGCTCTATGTGATCGCGCGGCTGTTCGTCAAATACCGGGGCGCGGAACTGACACTGGATTCGGCGCACGGGCCGCTGACGCTCGGCCGCGACATGGGCAACGAAATCGTGATCAAGGACCAGCGGGCCTCACGCAATCACGCGCGCATCGAACGCCGGCGCGACAAGTTCGTGCTGATCGACCAGAGTACCAACGGTACCTTCCTGCGCATCGAGGGCGAGAATGAAGTCGTACTCAAGCGCGAGGAAATGATCCTGCGCGGGCATGGAACCATCGGTTTCGGTCACAGCGCGCTGGAGCAGGGCATAGACCTGATGTCCTTCGAGGTTCTCGGCTGATCAGATACTGATCCGCTTCAGCATTTCCGGGTTCCTGACGACCGCCTCCCGCCGGGCTGGTGCCGCTTCCATCAGTGCGGCCGGCGGCAGGGTTTCCAGCCGTGCCAGCACCGATGCGTCGCGGCACGTGTTGTCGAAGGCCAGCGCGATCTGATCCGGGCTGCTCGACACTACATTGAGGCAGTTGCGTCCCAGCTTGCGCGACAGCGGCATCAGGATGCCCGCCTGCACGTTCTGCGTGGTGTCGGCCAGACCGCCCGACATGTCGAGCTCCATCGTGGCGCTGTCGGCGCCGAGACGTACCGGCCGGGCTCCCAGTACCGCACGCATGGAGGCCACCTCGCGCAGCAGTGCCTGCGCCGATTCCTCGCCCGGGAGCCCGGTCAGGGTCAGCGTGACCTTGCGCGCAGTGAAGTGGAAATGGCTCAGGAAGAAGTCGCGGCTGAACTGCTCGCCCACCTGCTTGCCGATGTCGGTCAGCGCCTTTTCCTCGGATCCCCAGCTCATGCCCTGCGGCATCTCGGTGTTCAGATAGACCTCCTCGCCGGTCTTGCGGTCGGTGCAGCGTACCGTCCATGAGGTCAGCACGACCTTTTCTATCGTCAGGCCCGAGGCGGCCAGCGTGGTGCTCAGGCGCTTCAGGCGGACTTCGCCGTCTATTGCGAAGTCGGCTTCCTGAGTTGCACTCCGTTCGTCGTTCCAGGTCCGGAAACCGAAACTCTGCACGTGCTGCTTGAGCATGTTTTCCGCCAGTGGCGAACGTTGTGCCGGCGCGGCGGGGTCGGCGTCCGCCCAGCGCGAGGCGATCGCGACCGAAATCCTCGGGTCTCCGTTGTTGCGGATGAAGTCGATACGTTCGTCCTGCGACATCTGATTCAGGGATTTCTGGACCTGGCGCACCCGCACCGCTGCGCGTACCGCTCCTGAAATCAGGCCGTCCTTGCCCAGTGCCGGTGGCGCTTCCTCGAGCACAGCCTGTATGAAGTCGCCGCTGCGCCCCAGCAGTCTTTCCTGAAGCAGGGCGTAGTGACTGTTGACTGACCGGGCGTCGACGAACATGGCGACCGCCTTCTCAAGTATCTGGCGCCGCGCGTCGTCGCGCAGTGCTTCGGTCAGCGCACCTTGGTTGTTGGCGAAACGCGGATCGCTCGGATCGGCGAGGCCGATCGCGCTGATGACCGTGATGCCGCTATCCGGCGCCGGCTCGGCAGACGCCGTGGCAACCGTGCTTGCAGTCACCGCTGTCGGAGCGCTGTCGGCAGCCGGCGCCGTTGCGGGTGTCTCGCTGCCTGATCGTGTGTATGCCCAGCCGGCTGCGCCTACTGCAATGACGGCGGCCGCCGCCAGAGCCAGCGACAGTGGATTGATGCGTTTCGATGCGAACTCCGGTGTAAGTGGCGCCGCCTGGGCCGCCGCGTCGGTGCCTGCCGGTGCAACTGGTGCATCCGGTGTCACGGGAAGTGGCGAGGGCGGTCTGGTGTGCGATGCTACGACCGTTGCATCGCTGCCGGAACCGATCAGGGTGGCGTCGCCGGCGGCCAGGTTGACCATCGTTGCATCATCGTTTGCAGGTGCTGACAACGCTCCGTCCAGTGCGGCGCGAAACAGGGCTGCGTCCTGAAAGCGCTCCTCGGGGCGTTTGGCAAGCGCCGTGCGGACGACGGCGTCGAGCCGCGGCGACACGTGAACATTGAGCACCGAGGGCCAGGTCGGATCTTCCTTGAGCACCTTGTGCATGATGGTGGTCAGGGCTCCGGTGAAGGGCTTCTCTCCGGTCAGCAACTGATAGAGCACCACACCGGCCGAAAACAGATCGCTGCGCCCATCCACCGTCTGTCCCATGAACTGTTCGGGCGACATGTAGGACGGCGTGCCGATCACGGTTCCGGTCTGCGTCAGGTTCGACGAATCGATCCGCGCCACGCCGAAATCAGCCACCTTGAGTGTGTTGTCGGCGAGCAGGATGATGTTGGCCGGCTTGATGTCGCGATGCGTCACTCCATTGCGGTGTGCGTGTTCGAGTGCCGACAGCAACTGCCCCATGATCCGGCCGACTATCGGCAACGCCACCCGTTCGTCCGCCTCGAACAGATCCCTGAGTTCGCGTCCCTGCACGAATTCCATCGCGATGAATGCCGTGCCGTCGTCCTCTTCGCCGTATTCGTAGATCGCCACGACATTCGGATGGTTGAGGCGTCCGGCGGCTTGCGCCTCGCGCTTGAACCGCGCGATCACCTCGTCGGCCTCGCTGCGATCGAGCTGTTCCCGCTTCAGTGTCTTGATGGCGACCCGACGGCCGATCACCGGGTCGCGCCCTTCGTAGACGATGCCCATCGCGCCCTGACCGAGTTCGCGCAGGATTTCGTATTTGCCCAGCCTGACGGGAATGCTCACGAACGGTACTCCGGCGTGTTTGCGATTACTTGTACTTCGCGTCGATTTCCCAAACCGATTTCTGAACCAGGCGCTGCACCATGCCATCGAGCGTGATGCCGCCTTCCTGATTGCTCGACACACCCAGGATCGAACTGCCCTTGGCGCCGACTTCCATCTTTTCTTCGGTATAGCCCTGGGCCAGCTGTTCTGTCGTGTTCGCGTCGATGATCTTGTAGCGCATGCCGATGATCCACACGCCGGTCGCGGCCCCGGTCTCAACCGATCCGACTGCCTCGCCGGCGGCATAGCTGCCGCGACTGCCGCCCAGAATGCCGATGATGTTGCCGATTGCGCGTCCGCTGACGCCTTCCTTGGCGGCAGCGACCTGTTCCGCCTTCAGGATGTCGAACTTGACCACGTACTTGGTCGTCTTCAGCTTGCCCTTCTGCAGCATCTTGTGCGCGGCCTGGGGATCGCCCATCGAGTAGGCCAGCTGGAATTCGCCGAGCAGCGGGCCGAGGTCGGAGCGCTCGAGCACCTTGAAATTGGCCTGTGACAGTTCCAGTTCGCCGAAGTCGGCGATGTTGTTGGGGCCGAATTTCTGCGTGAAGCTGGCGTTGTTGCTCTTGATCTCGCCGGGCACGACGATGACGGTCGGTCCCTTCTTGTTCTTGTTGCTGTACTCGACCGCTTTGTACATCGCCTTGTCGGCGCCTTCGTTGGCCTTCTGGGACGTACTGCTGCCAGCCGTGGGCGAGGCACTCTCGAAGGTGGGTTGGGCAAAGGACGCGGACATGGCGCAGGCGAGCGCGCCGAAAAGCATGCATTTGATGGCTGATGGCTGCCGGTTCGTGTTCATGGAAATTCCCCTCTCGTGAAGATCGTGGTCGATGTCGTGCAGCGTGTGTCCGCAGCCTGCGTGGGCTGGTTAAGCAGATGCGTGTCGGAATGCATCATTCATTTCCGCTTTCTGCCCGGTGCCGCCGGACGTGCGGTGCAGTAGCCCGAAAGCAGCGTGTTCACCACCGCATCGGCCTGCTCTTCGATCAGCATGCCGGCGGTGCCAAGGGTGTCGCTCCCCGAGTATGACTCCGCGGAGGCACTGGCGTCGGAAAGGAGTTTTCCGTCGGAGGTCAGGAATGCAAAGGCGATTGATACATGGACTTCCGGGATGCGTGCGACCGGATTGATCGACGAGCGCGCGCTTATCGTCCCGCGCATCACAAGGTCAGCGCCGATCTTCCGCGAGGCCGCCAGCGCGGCGTCCGGGTCGTTCCGGAAATAGGCGTCTACTTCCGCCTGCGCGATCTGCGCGCGTATTTCCTGCTGGGTGTAGGTGCGGATACCCCGTTTCAGCAGGCGTTTGTTGATCGAGTTGTAGTGCGGGCTGAAGCGTGCCTGATCGGCCGAGATGCCGTCCCCCGAGCGTTCGCCCATGACGATCATGATTTTCCTGCGACGCAGGTCGTCCAGACAGGCTCCCGAGAGCATCAGCGCGGTTCCGGCGGCCGCCTTCTGCTGTTCTTCCGCCCGGGCGTCCTGCTCTGCATCCTCGGCAAAACTGAATGCGTGAGATGTTGCGATCGGGATGCACAGTGCGAGACCACAGAGGAATCCTGCCCTCAAATCACGATGACGCAGCATCGGCGACTCCGACGGTCAAAGACCGATGGACTATACCAAAACGGAATCAAGGAGCCGGGCAGGTGGCATCGGGATGATGAGCGCGTCGTTGCACAGCGCACGGATGAGGCGTCGATTGTGGGTGCCGCGAACCCGTCCGCGGCACCGCTGGAGAGACAGGTGTCAGGTCTTGATGCACTCGGCCAGGAAGGCCTTGCGCTCATCACCCTTCAGCGCCTTTTCCTTCGCATCGGCCCGGCACTGCTTCCGGTGTTCCTGCAACGACGCGGATTTGCCCTCTTCGATGGTGGTCGGTTGTGCTGATGGTGTGGCTGATGACAGGCAAGAACTCATGAATGCCTTGCGTTCATCCTTCTTGAGTCCCTTTTCACGGGCTTCCTTGTTGCATGCGCGCATCTTGTCCTGCTGTGCGCCGGCATGGGCCGGGGTGGCGAGAACGCAGGAAAGAAGGGCGGTACCGAGGGACAGCGTGACTGCGCGATGGATGTTCGGCATGACTGGGCTCCTGGCTGAATGCATCATGAAATAAAAAGCGATCGACTTCCCGTCCGGGTAGTCGATCGTCATCATATTCACATGTCATCTTGTTTGGAAGTCCCGGTCACCCCTCCTCGCCGCCAAGGGCGCGCCGTTGCCGCTCGACGAATTCCAGCGTGGAATCTATGCCACGGAAATGAAGGATCGTGGTGCGCACGGCTGCTTCAACCAGTACAGCGAGATTGCGCCCGGCGGCCACCGGTATGACCACCTTGCGTATCCGCACACCGAGGATGTCCATCATTTCGTTGTCCAGCGGCATGCGCGTGGCTTCCGGCAGTCCGGTCACCTGCTTCTGCAGATGTACCACCAGCTGCAGCTTCATCTTGCGGCGGCAGGCGGTTTCGCCGAAAACGGTACGGATGTTCAGTACACCGAGGCCGCGAACCTCCAGAAAATCCTTGAGCAGTTCCGGACAGCGTCCTTCGAGCACGGTGGGGGCGATGCGGGAAATCTCCACGCAGTCGTCGGCCACCAGACCGTGACCGCGAGAAATCAGTTCTAGCGCCAGTTCGCTCTTGCCGACACCGGAATCTCCGGTGATCAGAACGCCCATGCCCAGCACGTCCATCGATACGCCATGCAGCGTCGTCTGGTCGGCCAGTTCGCGAGCCAGATAGGCGCGCAACTGGTCGATGACGGACGCCGCACTGCGTTGCGTCATCATCAGCGGAATGCCGTTCGCGGCACAGCCGGCGCGAATCGCTGCCGGTGGCTGGGCGCCGTCGGCGACGATGAAGGCCGGCGGGTGTGCTTCGAGCAGCGCGCCGACGATGTCTTCGACCTTGCGGGGACTGACGCTCTCGACCCACAGTATTTCAGGTACGCCGACGACCTGGATGCGGCGCGTGTGGATGGTGTTCAGATGACCGACCAGATCGGCCGGTGACAGCCCGATCTGGTCCGCAACAATCAGTGTATCGCCGTTGCCGCACTGCCATTGCAGCCGCAGGCGGTCACGATTGTCCTCAAACAGTCGCGCGACGCTGAGTTTCCGCATGCGCGGGTTGCCAGGAGGTGAAGAGGGTATGGATGGCCTGGGTATTTTCGGCCAGCGAAAGCTGTTCGCGGAACACCTTGTCGGCGAACATCTGGGCCAGTTCCGACAGGATCTGCAGGTGCAGTTCGGTCGCTTGTTCCGGTACCAGCAGCACGAACAGCAGGTTGACCGGACGTCCGTCCGGTGCGTCGAAGGCGACCGGACTTTCCAGGCGAACGAATCCGCCAATGGCTTCGCGTAGTCCCTTGATACGACCGTGAGGAATGGCCACACCCTGTCCGAGTCCGGTTGAGCCAAGCTTCTCGCGGGCGAAAAGGCTGTCGAATACCTGACTGCGGGCGATGCCCTGGTTGTTTTCAAACAGCAGCCCTGCCTGTTCGAACACACGCTTCTTGCTACTGGCGTCCAGACCCAGGCAGATGTTTGAAACGGGCAACAGCTTCGCTATGAGCGTCATGTCAGGGCCTACTCCGAACACGCGGCAGGCGCGGATACCGGATTAACGGTGACCGCGCCGTAAAGTTGATTGCACTGCAACAAGACGTCGGATTATACGCCCGCCGCAGTGGGCAATCGTGTCATTCTGCCGCTTGGTGCTTCACGGCTTCCCGTGTGTGTTCCCCTGTTTTTTCCTTGTGTTTCAGTACCTGACGATCGAGCTTGTCCATCAGGTTGTCGAGTGTCGCGTACATGTCCTCACTCTCGGCCTCGACGAAGATGTCGCGCCCGCGGACGTGCAGCGTGACTTCCGCCTTCTGTCGCAGTTTTTCCACAGAGAGGATCACGGAAACGCTCGTCACGTGGTCGAAATGACGAATCACCCTATCGAGTTTTGCTTCGATGTAATCGCGAATGGCCGGGGTGACTTCAAGATGATGGCCGGTGATGGTCAGGTTCATGCTGCCTCCTTTCGTTACGGGACGAAAAATGCGAGGCGATCGTGGGTGTTCGTCATCGAACCCATCAGATCGCCTTGCGCACGCTGACCGGCGGGATATTGAGCGATTCGCGGTACTTGGCGATGGTGCGCCGCGCAACCACGATGCCCTGCTGGCCCAGTATTTCCGCGATGCGCGAGTCCGACAGCGGACGTTTTGCATCCTCGGCGCCCACCAACTGACGGATGAGCGCGCGGATTGCGGTGGCCGAGCAGGCCCCGCCACTCTCGGTAGCCACATGGCTGCCGAAGAAATATTTCAGTTCGAACAGACCGCGCGTCGTCGCCATGTATTTCTGAGACGTCACGCGGGAAATCGTCGATTCATGCAGTTCCAGTGTTTCGGCGATCTCGCGCAGCGTCAGCGGTCGCATTGCGACCTCGCCGAACTCGAAGAACTGGCGCTGGCGCTCGACGATGGCCTGCGATACACGCAGGATGGTGTCGAAGCGCTGCTGCACGTTCTTGATCAGCCACTTTGCTTCCTGTAGCTGGCCCGACAGACCGCTGCCGCGCTGGCCCTGGAGGATCTCGGCGTACAGCCGGTTGATGCGCAGGCGCGGCATGGCATCCGGGTTGAGCAACGCGGTCCATTGGCCGCGCACCTTGCGTACCACGACGTCCGGCACGATGTAGCGCGCGTCGATCGGCGCGAACTGCGAGCCGGGCCGTGGATTCAGCGAGCGGATCAGCGTCTGTGCAGCGCGCAGCAGTTCTTCATCGCAACCGACGGCGCGACGGATTTTCGCGAAATCGCGCGCTGCCAGCAGGTCGATGTGCTGGTCGATGATGACGCGCGCCAGTGCGGATACTTCATCGGTCGGCAGTGCGTTGAGCTGGATCAGCAGGCATTCGCGCGGATCGCGCGCTCCCACGCCCGGCGGATCGAAGTTCTGCAGCTGGCGCAGCGCGATCGACAGGTCGTCGAGATCGATGTCGGCCTCTTCCGGCAGCAGATCGACCAGTTCTGTCAGCTCCTGGTTCAGGTAGCCGTCGTCATCCAGTGCTTCGATCAGGAGGCGGATCAGGTAACGGTCGCGCTCGCTCATCTGCGACAGCGCGAGTTGCCCACACAGGTGGTCGCGCAGAGAGGTGTCCGCGGCCTGAACGTCCTGATAGTCACCGTCGTCGTCATCACCGCCGCTGCGGGTGCCGTAATTGCCACCTTCGCCGGACCATTCGTCCATGTCGGAACTGCCGGTGCCTTCCGGCGCGAGTTCATCGGCACTGGCCTGCGCGTTTTCCGGGGGCGCTTCGCGGACCTCGGTCACACCTTCCTGTTGTGGCTGGAAACTTGCCGCGGCCTCGCCCTCGTCACGCTCCAGCATCGGGTTTTCATCCAGGAAACGCTCGATCTCCTGATTGAACTCGATCGTCGACAACTGCAGCAGCCGGATCGACTGTTGCAGCTGCGGCGTGAGTGCCAGATGCTGGGAAAGCTTGAGTTGCAGCGACTGCTTCATGGTGTTCGGAATTCGGGGTGCTACAGACGGAAATGCTCGCCCAGATAGACTTTCCTGACGCTCTCGTTATACACGATTTCATCCGGGCGTCCGCTGGCCAGCACCTCGCCTTCGTTGATGATGTAAGCCCTGTCACAGATACCCAGCGTTTCCCTGACGTTGTGGTCGGTGATCAGAACGCCGATGCCACGCTCCTTCAGGAAACGGATCGTCTTCTGGATGTCGATCACGGCGATCGGATCGACGCCGGCGAAGGGTTCGTCCAGCAGGATGAAGCGCGGTGACGTGGCCAGTGCGCGGGCAATCTCTACCCGGCGACGTTCGCCACCCGACAGCGACACGGCGGCGTTCTTGCGCAGGTGCGTGATGCTGAGTTCCTCCAGCAGTTCGTCGAGACGCCGTTCGCGCACCTGCGGATCGCGTTCGTTCAGCTCGAGGATGGCCATGATGTTCTGCTCGACGTCCAGCTTCCGGAACACCGAGTTCTCCTGCGGCAGGTAGGACAGGCCCTGATGCGCGCGACGATGGATCGGCAGGTGCGTGAGCCGCTCGCCATCCAGGTGGATGTCGCCGCCGTCGGCGCTGACCAGCCCGACGATCATGTAGAAGCAGGTGGTCTTGCCGGCGCCGTTCGGACCGAGCAGTCCGATCACTTCGCCGCTGCCGACCTCGAAGGACACGTCCTTCACCACCACGCGCGACTTGTATTTCTTGCGCAGCCGCTCAACCTTGAGCCGGCTCGCTGTCCTGTTTTCATTCATCTTGTTCGGGGCGTTCGCGCAGTACCTTGTGAATGCTATCGGCTGAAAAGCCGCGTGACTGAAGAAACCGTGCCTGCCGTGCCCATGACTTCGCATCATGGGGCACGGCGTCGAATTTGCGTGCCCATACTGCACGGGCACGCGTCACTTCATCCAGCTCCACTGACGCCAGCGCCGCAGTGCTCGCTTCTTCCGGTACACCGCGCAGCTTCAGTTCGTGCTGCAGGCGCCGCGTGCCGAAGCGCTGGGCGCGCGCCGACACGAACTGCTCGGCGAAGCGTGCGTCCGAGAGCAGGCCGCACTCCTCGAAGCGGGTCAGCAATGCAGCCAGTTCGTCCGTGTTGCCGTCCTCGCCCAGCTTGCGCTCCAGTTCGGCGCGACTGTGATCGCGCCGCGCGAGCAGGCGCAAGGCCTTCTCGCGCATGCACGCGTTCATGCCGCTTCTTCGCGCCCGGCGGCTATGGCGCCCAGTTCCGGCATGCCACACGCAGTGCGCACCTTGTTTTCGATCTCACGGGCCATCGCCGGATTGGCGCGCAGGAAATCGCGCGCATTGTCCTTGCCCTGACCGATGCGTTCGCTGCCGTAGGAATACCAGGCGCCCGATTTGTCGATGAACTTGTGCAGCACGCCCAGTTCGATGATCTCACCTTCGCGCGAGATGCCCTCGCCGTACAGGATGTCGAATTCGGCCTGCTTGAACGGCGGCGCCACCTTGTTCTTGACGACCTTGACCCGGGTTTCCGAACCGACCACCTCTTCACCCTTCTTGATCGCGCCGGTGCGCCGTATGTCCAGGCGTACCGAAGCGTAGAACTTCAGCGCGTTGCCGCCGGTCGTGGTCTCGGGGTTGCCGAACATGACGCCGATCTTCATCCGGATCTGGTTGATGAAGATGACCATCGTGTTGGTACGCTTGATGTTCGCCGTCAGCTTGCGCAGCGCCTGGCTCATCAGACGTGCCTGCAGGCCAGGCAGCGAATCACCCATTTCGCCCTCGATTTCCGCCTTGGGCGTCAGTGCGGCGACCGAGTCGACGACCACGATGTCCACGCCGCCGGAGCGCACCAGCATGTCGACGATTTCCAGTGCCTGTTCGCCGGTATCGGGCTGCGAAATCAGCAGGTCGCTGACGTTGACGCCCAGCTTGCCGGCGTACTGTACGTCGAGTGCGTGTTCAGCGTCGATGAAGGCTGCGGTGCCCCCCAGCTTCTGGACTTCGGCGATGGCCTGCAGCGTCAGCGTGGTCTTGCCCGACGACTCCGGGCCGTAGATCTCGATCACGCGCCCGCGCGGCAGGCCGCCGATGCCCAGCGCAATGTCCAGTCCCAGCGAACCGGTCGACACCGCCTGGATGTCGTTTTCGAGTTGGCCGTCGCTCATGCGCATGATAGAGCCCTTGCCGAACTGCTTCTCGATCTGCGCCAGCGCTGCTGCGAGCGCCTTGGCCTTGCTGTCGTCCATGCGTAATCCTTTCGTTTACTTGTGTTCGATTATGGCACAGTTCTTGCCACAGAATTTCCGGGCGAAACTTCCAGCAAAGCCAGAAGCACGGCCAGTGTATGACGTAAGGATTTTT
>DATCUL010000412.1:0-2052 GCA_036567405.1 Methyloversatilis sp.
GGAAGTGCAGGGGCAGCACCGGGGGCACGCACAGCGCCACGCGGACTGGCCGGACGAACCGCAGTACGAATTCCTGGCCGACCAGATGTGGCCGGCCACCGCGTACGGCCGCAATGCGGTCTATCAGCACGGCCATCACGGAAACGCCATCCTGTCGCGCCATCCGATCGCCCGGACCGACAATGTCGACATGTCGGCCCACCGCTTCGAGCAGCGCGGACTGCTGCACTGCGTGATCGAACCGGAGGCCTCGCATCGCGTGCATGCGCTGTGCGTGCACCTCGGCCTGACCGCGCGCGGACGCGAGCAGCAGTATGCGATGCTGGCACGGCACATCGCCGAAACCATCCCGGCCGACGAGGCCCTGATCGTCGCCGGTGACTTCAACGACTGGCACAACCGTGCCGAAGACCAGTGGTCGCGTGCGCTCGGCCTGCAGGAAGCGCACAGCCTGTTCCACGGCCGGCCGGCGCGCAGCTTTCCGGCCGCCTTCCCGCTGCTGCGGCTGGACCGCATCTATGTGCGCGGTGTCGGGGTCGGCGACGTCAAGCTGCATTCCGGCCCGCCGTGGTCACGCGTGTCCGACCACGCAGCGCTGACCGCCCGCCTGACACTGGAGGCGCGGTGACTCGCCTGCTCGGCGGCAACGACATCCGGCTGCTGGTGTGCGGCGGACAGTACTTTCCGGCACTCGAGCAGGCGATCGACGAAGCGCACAGCGAGATCTTTCTCGAAACCTACATCTTTGCCGACGACGAAACCGGCCAGCGCATCGCGGCGGCACTCGCGCGTGCGGCCCGGCGCGGCGTACGGGTACGCGTGCTGGTCGATGGTTTCGGCGCACGCGACTTCGAGGACTCGCACCGGCAGTCGCTGGAGTCGGCCGGCGTGAACACGCTGGTGTTCCGCCCCGAGGTCGGCCGGTTGCGCTTCAAGCGCAACCGGCTGCGCCGCATGCACCGCAAGCTTGCGGTCATCGATGCGCAGATCGGTTTCGCCGGTGGCATCAACATCATCGACGACATGCACACGCCGGGTCACAAGCCACCGCGCTTCGACTACGCCGTGCGCGTGCAGGGACCGCTGGTGACACGCATGCACCACGAATGCCTGAAGCTGTGGGAACGCGTGGCCTGGGCGACCCTGCAGTTCCGTCCGCGACTGCCGCGCCTGCGCAACACCGGGCCGCGCAAGCCCGGCCAGATGCGCGCAGCACTTCTGGTGCGCGACAACCTGCGACATCGGCGCGACATCGAGGACGCATACCTGCAGGCCATCGACTCGGCCTATCGCGAAATCCTGATCGCCAATGCCTATTTCCTGCCCGGCCGGCGATTCCGCCAGGCGTTGACGCTGGCGGCCCAACGCGGCGTCAAGGTCACGCTGATCCTGCAGGGGCGGGTCGAGTACGCGTTGCTGCATTACGCCTCTCAGGCACTCTATGGCTCGCTGCTGTCGCAGGGGGTGCGCATCATCGAATACCGACGCAGCTTCCTGCACGCCAAGGCCGCGGTGATCGACGACGACTGGGCCACGGTCGGCTCGAGCAACATCGACCCGTTCAGCCTGATGCTGGCGCGCGAAGCGAATGTGGTGGTGCGCGACGCCGGTTTTGCACGCCAGTTGCAGCACAGCCTGGAACTCGCCTGCAGGCATGGTGGCCGCGAGCTGCGGCACGGCCAGTGGCAGGCGAGGCCGCTGCACGAACGCATGCTGCGCTGGCTGGCCTACGGCATGGTGCGACTGATGATAGGTCTGGCCGGCGAAAAGGTGAGCCGGCGCATGGGTCTGAAGTAGCGGTACCACGCGGTACGCGGGCTGCAACGAGAGCGCAGAATGCGGCTTTCGTTTCGCCCACCCGCACGAGGTATCCGGACATGACGGCACCCCAGCCCCCACTCGAAACCCTGCCCCACTGGCTCGACGGAAAGCGCCACCCGCTGCGCGGCGGCGGACGCTGCGCCGACGTGTACGACCCGGCACTCGGGCAGGTCGTGCGCCGGGTCGCGCTTGCATCGGAGACCGACGTCGCTGGCGCACGACCTGCCCGAG
>DATCUL010000413.1:0-1717 GCA_036567405.1 Methyloversatilis sp.
CGAGCGCAAGCTGCGCATGTTCAGAATGCTGGTCGATATCGGCTTCAAGGAGATCGAGGTCGCGTTTCCGTCGGCCTCCGACACCGATTTCGGCTTCGTGCGCACGCTGATCGAAGGCGGCCACATTCCGGACGACGTCACCATCGAGGTACTGACGCAGGCGCGCCCGCAGCTCATCGAGCGGACCATCGAATCGCTGCGCGGCGCGCGCCGGGCCATCGTCCATCTGTACAACGCGACCTCGCCGACCTTCCGAAGCAAGGTGTTCAACATGAGTCGCGATGAACTTCGGGCGCTTGCCGTCGACAGCACGCGGCAGATCAGGCGGCTGACCGAACTGCAGCCGGAAACCGAATGGGTGTTCGAGTACAGCCCGGAAACCTTCACCGCGACCGAACTCGATTTTGCGAAGGAGGTGTGCGACGCAGTGGTAGAGGCCTGGGGCGCGACCCCGGAGCATCCGGTCATCATCAACCTGCCGGCCACGGTCGAGATCGGTACGCCGAATTTCTACGCCGACCAGATCGAATGGATGGACCGGAATCTGGCGCGTCGTGACGCCATCATTCTCAGCATTCATCCGCACAACGACCGCGGCACCGCGGTGGCGGCGGCCGAAATGGCGATGATGGCGGGTGCGGATCGGGTCGAAGGCTGCCTGTTCGGCCATGGCGAACGCACCGGCAATGTCGATCTCGTGACGCTGGCGCTCAATCTGTATTCGCAGGGTGTCGATCCGGGTCTCGATTTCTCGAAGCTCGCCGACATCGCCCGCATGGTCGAACAATGCACGCAGCTGCCGGTGCACCCGCGCCATCCGTACGCGGGCGACCTGGTGTTCACCGCGTTTTCCGGCTCGCATCAGGACGCGATCCGCAAGGGGCTCGGCATGCAGGCGCCGGACGCTGTCTGGGACGTGCCCTACCTGACGGTGGACCCGCTCGACATCGGTCGTACCTACGACTCGATCATCCGGGTGAACAGCCAGTCGGGGAAGGGCGGCGTCGCCTTCCTGCTCGAAACCGAGTACGGCGTGACGCTGCCGCGCCGGCTGCAGGTCGAGTTCGGGGCCGCCGTGCAGCAGTTGTCGGACCGCAGCGGCCAGGAGGTGCGTGCCGCCGACATCTGGAAGCTGTTCGCGCACGAGTACTTCGAGCCGGTGCAGCCGATCGCTCATGTGACGCATCGTCTGTACGACCTGGATGGACAGTCGGGCGCGGGCGAGCAGGGCATCGAGCTCGTGGTGCGCATCGACGGCGTCGAACGCCGGCTGGCCGGACGTGGCAACGGTCCGATCGCAGCGCTGCTCGACGCCTTGCGCGTGCCGGCGCGGCTGCATGATTACGAAGAGCGCGCGGTCGGCCACGGCGCCGACGCTGCGGCCATCGCCTTCGCCGAGTTCGTGATCGACGGTGTGCCCGGCTCGACCTTCGGTGCCGGCATGCACCGCAACATCGTCACGGCGTCGGTGCTGGCCGTGCTGAGCGGCCTGAACCGGTCGGCGGTCAAGCTCGATCCGGAGCGGCGCAGGCAGTTCTTCGACGCGACCCTGCAGGCCGCGACCTGACGGTCATGCGCCGGAGCAGACCTGCGGCTGCAGGCCGGTCCGCCAGCGGCGGGCCAGCCTGCGCGAGCCGGCCAGGCCGGCCAGCAGTCCGCTGACGCCGCACAGCGCGATGAGACCTTCGGACAGTCCCGACATACTGCCGCCGATGAT
>DATCUL010000414.1:0-2667 GCA_036567405.1 Methyloversatilis sp.
TCAGGCTGACGGGGACGAACCTGTTGAACGTCACCGGCAACGCGGCGGACAACGTTCTCACCGGCAACGCCGCCAGCAACGTGCTCAATGGTCGGGAGGGCGCGGACACGCTCATCGGTGGGGCGGGTGCGGACACCCTGAATGGAGGAGTCGGCGCGGACCGGTTCCAGTTCGCCCAGGGCGATTCCACGGTCGTGGCCTACACGGATACCGGCAGTGTCGGCGTGACGAACGGCGATACCTTCGCCTTCACCGGCGGGGCGGATCTGGTTGTCGATTGCAGTCAGGTCGGTGACAGCGTCAACATCAAGTCGGGTAATGCGGTCGATTCCGCGATGACCTTCATGTCCGAATTCGCCGGTACGGTGGTGGATCAGTCCGTTGCCCTGGTGCGGGGAAGCTACGCCAGGGGCGTATTTACTGCGAACGATGCGGGCGTGGATACGCTCTTGGTGTATGACGGTGATGCAGCGACTGGCGCGGTAAAACAAACTGCGGCCGTGCTGCTCGGTGTCGTGCCCGACCAGATGAGTTTCAGCACCTGGTCGGACAGCATCAACTTCACAAGACTCGATACCTCACAGCCCAATACGGGTGCCAGTTTCGTCGAGACTTCACCGGTAGTCGGTACATGGGTCATTCAAGGCATTGCGGACGAACCCTTCTCGACGCTGGTATTGCTCGAGGATGGTCGTTTCATGTACGGCGAAGCCGGCGGGGATGCCCCGAACGGTCTGGAAGCAGGGACCTACACCTACGACCCGCTGACCCGCCTGCTCCATTTCGATGTCACCTACGACGACATTCGTACCGACAGCTCGGATGGCGGGCTCTCCGAGGGCGGCACCACCATGCGGATCGATGGCATCAACGGTGATCAGATGCAGGTCTATCTTCCCGATCTGGATATGTCTGCCACCTTCGCGCAGCAGACACAGATGGCCGACGTGTCCGATTTCGTGGGCATATGGGTCATGCAGGGCATGGCCGACGAGCCCTTCTCGACCCTGGCATTGCTTGACGATGGGCGCTTCATGTATGGCGAGGCTGGTGGCGATGCTCCGAATGGCCTGGAGGCGGGCACCTATACGTATGATCCGGTCACCCATCAGCTTCACTTCAATGTCACTTACGATGACATTCTGGCTGGAGGCGCCGATGGGGGGCTGTCGGACGGTGGCACCACCATGCGCATTGACAGCGTAGATGGCGCCCTGATGCAGGTCTATCTTCCCGACCTGGCATTCTCGGTAACCTTCGCCCGCCAGTCTTCGGAAATACTGCATGGCACCAGTGGTGACGACGCCATCACCAGCAACGATCACGGCAACTGGATACTGGGTGGGGCGGGCGCAGACACGCTCACCGGTGGGGCGGGTCATGACCGGATTGTCGGCGGTGACGGCAACGACATCCTGGCTGGCGGCGATGGCCAGGACACCTTCGTCTTCGACACAAACCTGAATGCCAGTGGCAACCTTGATGTCGTCAGTGATTTCGTTCCGCTGGAGGATGTCTTTCAGCTTGAGAACGGAATTTTTGCAGCGCTCACGCCTACCGGGACGCTGTCTGCCGATAATTTCCGTTCGGGCAATGGGGTGGCGGCGCAGGATGAAGATGACTTCATCCTGTATGACACGGTCACTGGTGCGCTGTTCTATGACCAGGACGGCAGTGGGGACGTCTACGAGGCGATCCAGTTTGCGGAGCTGACCGGTCAGCCAACCATCGGCAATACGGATTTCCTGATCGCCTGACAGACAGGGCAGGCAAGATGGGCCGCAGGGGCGCCGAGGCTGGAATGTCCGGCAGCAATGTGCTTGCCGGACATTTTCACTTCCGGAGTGATCGATGCGGCTATTGCGTGACCTGTCCGTGCAGACAGCGCGCGTGTCAGCCGCCGGCGGGGCTTTCGTCCGGTACGGCCTGCGTCATGGCGCAGTACTGATCGAGTGCGCTTTCCAGCCTGTCGAGCGTGGCCTGCAGATGCGCCCAGTCCAGCATGCCGTCCGGATCGGCGCGGATGACGTCCTCGGCGATGGCCAGCGTGGAGGTGGCGCCTGCGCGATACCGGCGCGGCTTGGCCAGCGCGACGCCGGCCTGCCTTCCGCATTCGGCCAGAATATCCAGCTGCGCGTACAGGTGGTCGATGTTCTCGTCCCAGTCAGCGACCTTGATGACCACCTGGATGCCCCGGTCGAAGGCGTTTTCGATCTGGATGTAGATCTCCCCGAACACGCTGTTGTCACGCCAGAAATACCAGAAGCCGAGGAAGCCGCCGTTCGGATTGGCGACGTAGCCCCAGTCGGCATCACCGCCCTTGATCTTCTGGAGCGCCGCGCAGAAACCCTGTGCTGCGTACCAGTTCGACAGCAATTGCGCGTGAACGACATAGGACGATGACTCGCGTTCGATGTTGCGCAGGTGATCGCTGAAGTCGGCGTGGATGTGGTTGGTGACCTGGTGCCGGTCGAATGTCGCGAGGATGTCGCGACGCTCGAACACCCGGAAGCCTTTCTCCACGATCCTGGCGAGGCTCATGTCCGATTCGTTGCCGGTCTTGAGATAGATGAGGTGCAGCGTGAACTGCTTCGGAAGGTAATGATCTTCGGCGATTTTCCGGTAGCGAGTCAGCTGGTCGGAGTGCTCGGACGTATCGGTCTTGTC
>DATCUL010000415.1:0-17314 GCA_036567405.1 Methyloversatilis sp.
AGCATGAAATCGGTAAAGACCCAGGCGGCACCGTCGGCCACCTGCGAGGCAACGCCCTGACGGCCATCCGAGACCAGCGAATCCATCACCGTCTTCGGGGCGAGTTCGGACGTCGATCGCAGTTCGATGTGGGTGGCCACCATGACGGATCCCGGCAACGCGTCGATCCATCCAGCCGGAACCCGGGACATCGCGCCGTCGCGGGCATCCACTTCATCCGGTCTCGGCGTACAGAAGAACGCATAGCTCGAGAACTCGTTGTGTCTCTCCCACTTCAGGCGGAAAGCGCCGACATCGAGCTGCAGATGGCCGCCATCGGCTTCCGGCAACCTCGTGGCGAAGGCGTCCGCCAGCGCACGCAAGTGCTGCAACTCATCGGCCTCGGTCGTACCGTCGTGCATCAGCGCCAGATAAGACACCCGCTGCGGGTGTACAAGCGACACCGGTGGCCGGGCGTGGATCTCGTTGTTGAGCTTGTAGCGCAGCGGGTGTTCGGTCAGCGACTTCAGTGGGCGTGCCGGATTGTCGTGAACGGGCATGTAAGCGGCCTCCAGCAACGTCTGATCGGGACGGTGATTGTGCAGCACCGGACGCGGATCGGGGCGCGGCCGAACAATCGCGTGACGGATTTCACGTCAAATGCCGCCGCCAAGCCGTTCAGACGGCGCTTCCTGCCGTTCGTCATCGATTGCTCGCACCCGCAGCCCGGTATGTCGTAAGTTCAGCTCAGAACTCCATTCACCGTCGACCCAGACATGATCCAACGTCCATCTTCCGCCGGCTTTACGCTCATCGAAATGATGATCGTTGTAGTGATCATGGCAATCCTGTCGGCGGTTGCCTTTCCGGCCTTCCAGGCCTTCATCGCCGCAAACCGGCTCACGGCGGAATCGAACGAATTGCTGGCAGGCCTGAATCTGGCGCGTTCGGAGTCGGTCAGGGTGCAGCGGCGCGTGGTGCTGTGTCGAGCGGCGGCAAGCAATGGCGTGGTGACGTTTTCTGCAGGCTCCGCGTGCGTGACGACGGCTGACAGCAATCCATGGCAGGCCTGGGGGGTATTCGTCGATGAGGATTCGAGCGGCGACCTGAACGGGAGCGAACGGGTCGTGCGCGTGCAGGCGATCAACGGAAGTTCGATACGCGTCGTGTCCGACAGCACTCTGGGCACGGCTGGCAACCGCATCGTATTCCGGCCGGACGGCATGGCGCGCGGAGCCGGTTCGCTGGCGCTGCAGACAGCGCAAATCCGGGTGTGCGACAACAGCGGTGCCATCACCGGCGAGAACGTGCGGATCGTGTCGCTGTCGTCGGGCAGTCGGATGTCGGTGTCGCGGGCGACTGACGCAAGTTGCGGGAACGGATCATGAGCCGGGTGAATGAAATGCCATTGATACGCAGGGAGTCGGGAGTTTCGCTGATCGAGGTGATGGTTGCGCTGTTCGTGCTGGCCTTCGGCATGCTCGGCATCGCCGGCATGCAGACCATGGCGATGAAGGCGAACCAGAGCGCGTTCGAGCGCAACGCGGCCGTGATTTCCACGACTTCGATTGCCGACCGCATGCGCAGCAACCAGGCGGCCGCGCGCGCCGGCAGCTACAACCGAGACTTCCCGACATCGGGATGTTCGGCACCGACGGGTACGGATACGGTATCGGCGGACATCCGCGGCTGGCTGGGCGAGCTTTCGCAGAGTCTGGGCACCGGGGCGTGCGGCGCCATCAGCTGCAGCGGAACACCGGTTGCATGCACGATCACCGTGCGCTGGGACGACAGCCGTGCCCAGTCGGGTTCGACCGAGCACACCTTCGAAGTGGATGTCCGCATATGAACAAGTCACAGCATGCACAACGCGGCGTATCGCTGGTCGAGGTGCTGATCACGCTGGCCATCGGGCTGATCATTTCGGTCGGCGCAATCGCGATGGTCATCAGCAATCGCCAGTCATACCGTTCCACCGAAGCGCTGTCCCGCATACAGGAATCCACCCGGGTGGCGTTCGAGATCATGTCGAGAGACCTGCGCGCATCGGGGGTCAATGCCTGCAATGGCGGCCGGCGCGTGCTCAATCTTCTGGCCAGTCCGACGACCAACTGGTGGTCGGACTGGACCGGCGGGATCCGCGGTTTCGACAACACGACTGCATCGCTTGCGGCAACGATAGGTACCGGCACTCAGCAGCGCGTGTCGGGCACCGACCTGGTTGAACTGATGCATGCCGGCACTTCGGCACTCGTCGTGCGCGTGCACAATGCATCCGCTGCCGCGGCTGACCTTGATGATCTCAACGTGCCAGCGCACGGTTTGGTCGTCGAGCAGTCGCACAGCGTCGGCGCCGGAGACCTTGTGCTCGTCTGCGATTTCGAAGACACCACCATCTTCCAGGTCAGTGGTGTCGATAGCACCACGCACGCGATCGAGCACGACGTCGTATCGGGCAAGACACCGGGCAACTGTTCCAGCGGTCTGGCCTTCCGCACGCCGCTGGTGTGTGACGGTGGAGCGGGGTCGCGCAAGGTGTTCCCGCCCGGCGCGCAGTTGATGCGGCTGGAAGCCGCCGCCTGGTATGTCGGATACAACGGCAGGAGCGGCAATACGAACAGTCCGACGTCGCTCTACCGGGTCGGCGTCGAAAGAACCTCGGGTGGCAGTGCACAACCCGTGGTGGAGGAGATTGTCGAAGGTGTCCGGGACATGCAGATCCGCTATATGGTGAGCGGCACCTACGTCACCGCAGCAAGCGTGACTGACTGGACTCAGGTGACCGGTGCCGAGATCACGTTGACGATCGACGCGCCGGATGCCGGTACTTCGACCGCCAGCTCAAGTGCCCGGCTCAGCCGGACCCTGACGCATGTCGTGAATCTGAGAAACCGGGTGTCCTGATGAGTCAGCCTGCATACATCCACAAACAGCGCGGAGCCACGCTGCTGGTCGCACTGGTGATGCTCATCGTGATGACGCTGCTGGGATTGGCCAGCATCCGCAGTACAAGCATGCAGGAAAAGATGGGCGCCAACCTCTATGACCGAAGCCTGGCGTTCCAGGCGGTCGAGTCTGCGCTGCGCGAGGCGGAGTCGGGCATCACGATCTCGACCTTGCTCGCCATGGGTACGCAGACGGGTCTCTATTGCCCCGCCACTTACAGCGGCAGTCGTTGCACGGTTCATGATTCGACCGCCACCTTCGTCGAGCGCTGGGATGACAGTGCCACGGTGTGGGCACCCGCTTCGACGTGGTGGGGCACGGTCGATGACGACATGAAGGCGAGACTGGGTGGCAGCAACGCGCGGCCCGAGTACATCATCGAATACATGGGTGACTTCGAGGATGGCACCGGCTGCGGTCGTCGCGGCAGCACCTCGTGCAAGGGGCCGCGTTACCGGATCACCGCGCGCATGCCGGCGACGGAAGGCAAGCCGGCCGTCGCCCTGCAAACCACATACCGTCCCTAGCAAGACCTGGAGTTCCAGACATGAACCCTATCCATTCTTCCGTCTTCAGCAGGGCGCATCGCCGCCTGGCCGTCCTGCTTTCGCTGTGGATGGCCGTTGCACCGGCGCATGCGGCGACATCGATTTCGGACAATCCGCTGATCCTGAACGTCACCGCAGCACCGAACGTCATCTTCATTCTCGACAACTCGGGGTCGATGCTCTACGAGAGCCTGCCGGATGCTTTCAACGATACATGGAGCTTTCAGACCTCCATTCTGATGTCCAACAGTTCGACCACACTGCCCGATTACAGCGATACCAACATCCTCAATGTGGCGATGCGCAGCGCGCAGTTGAACCGGGTCTATTACAACCCGAACGTCACCTACCGTCGATGGACGAATGCCGACGGAACGCAGTACGCGAATTCATCGCCGACCAATGCCAAGTCGACGCCGGAGCAAACGAGTGGTGGTGATCTGACGGCACAGCAGACCGTGACGGCCAAGTGGATCACCACAACCGGCACCACGTTCTCCTTCAGCACTACCGCTGTACCCAAGGTGGCCGTCACCTGTCTTGACTCGAGAGGCAGAAGTACATCGACCTGTCCGCAATCGTTCTGGCCGATCACCTATTACGTTTACAAGGGCACCGGATCTCAGTACGAAAAGGGGAGCTATTACCGCTATCAGATCCGGGGCAGCGTCGCGGACAAGAAGGATTTGGCCGACGGTACCGTAACGACCCTGACCAGCTTTTCCTTTTCCGGTGGCATCACACGAACCATAGATCAGGAAAAGCAGAACTTTGCCAACTGGTACACCTACAGCCGTACACGTTTCAATGCCGCCAAGAACGGGGTGACCGCGGCGTTCTCGACGCTGGGTGAAAACTACCGGGTGGGCTATCGCCCGCTGAATCCGACTGTCGCGAGCGTGACGCAGCTTGAAATTCCGGTTTCAGGCACGTTTTCAAGCACCAACCGCAGTGACTGGTTTACCCGCCTGCTCGGAACACAGGCAGGCAATTCAACACCTCTTCGCACCGCGCTTGCCAAGGCAGGCGAATATTACCGGACCACCACCGGTTCGCAGGATCCATGGGGCCCGGCCGACGACCACGGTCATTTCCTGGGCTGCCGTCAAAGCTTCACGATCATGACGACGGACGGCTACTACAACGATTCGCTCGACAATACTTTTGACAGCAGGACGGATACGACCATCTACGGCGTGAAAAGCGTCAACGGCAACATCGGCAACGCGGATGGTGACAAGGGCAGACCCTACGCCGACACCTACTCATGGACGCTGGCAGATATCGCGATGTTCTACTACAAGGACGACATGCGCACCGATATCTCCAACAAGGTACCGACCACCGACGAAGATCCGGCGGCCTGGCAGCACATGGTGACTTTCGGTGTGTCTTTCGGTCTGCAGGGTTCGCTGGATCCCGAGACCGATCTGCCGGCACTGAAGGCTGGCACGAAGTCCTGGCCCGACCCCAGTCCGAGCACGGCGGACAGCGCCAAGCTGGACGACATGTGGCATGCGACGGTGAACGGTCGCGGCAAGTTCGTCAGCGCAACCAATTCGGAAGAGTTCGCGGCCGGCCTGAAGGGCGCGCTGGATTCCATCGTGCAACGTACCGCATCGGCCTCGAACCTCGGCGTGTCGTCATCCGAGTTGCGGGAGGGCAGCAAGGTGTTTCAGGCGCGTTTCACCAGCGCGATATGGACAGGTGACGTATGGGCCTATTCTGTCGGCACCTCAGGTCTTTCGACCACACCGCTGTGGAAGGCGTCCGAACACATCCCCGCCGCGGCCAGCCGCAACATCTTCACGCGCAACGGCACGGCCGGCATCAGTTTTCTGTGGGACAACCTGAGTACCACCCAGAAGACCGCACTGAACAACGACAGCACCATCCTCGATTATCTGCGGGGTGTCCGCAGCGGAGAGGTGGACGAAGGCGGCAGTTTCCGCAATCGCCTGTCCTTGCTGGGCGACATCGTCGACTCGTCGCCGGTGTTCATCGGCGCGCCCGACAATTTCTCCTACGAACGCTTCAGCTGGGATGGCGCATCGACCTATCAGACCTTCCGCAGCAACAATGCCTCACGGGCAGAGATGCTGTATGTCGGCGCGAACGACGGCATGATGCACGCATTCAATGCGGCGACCGGGGCGGAACAGTTCGCCTATGTACCGTCGGCGGCACTGTCTTCGATGAAGGATCTGGCATCCACGACGTACACGCACCGCTTCATCAACGACGGTTCCCTGCGCGTAGCCGATGTTTTCCAGAGTGTTGCCGGTGGCACCGGTTCGTGGAAGACGGTCCTGGTCGGCTCACAGGGACGTGGT
Source organism: Methyloversatilis sp. (assembly GCA_036567405.1). Lineage (GTDB taxonomy): Bacteria > Pseudomonadota > Gammaproteobacteria > Burkholderiales > Rhodocyclaceae > Methyloversatilis. Next base: position 5,807 of record DATCUL010000415.1, read on the forward strand.
GGCCGTCAGGTCTATGCGCTCGACGTGACCGATCCGGCCAGTTTCGATACCACCAAGGTTCTTTGGGAATTCACGGATTCCGACTTCGGCAAGTTCATCGGCAAACCGGTGTTCGCCCGCATGAACAACGGACGCTGGGCCGTGCTGCTCGGAAATGGCTACAACAGCGACCAATACCACGCCTTCCTGTTCGTGATCGATGCCGTCACCGGCGAACTGATCCGCAAGATCGATACCGGCGACTGCCCGACCGGGGAAACACCTTGTCTGAGCAACGGTCTGGCGGACATCACGCCCTGGGATGACGATGGCGACGGCAATGCGGACTTTGCCTACGCCGGCGATCTGCGCGGCAATCTGTGGCGATTCGATCTCAGTTCGGCGACGCCGAGCGAGTGGAAGGTGGCGTTCGGTACTGCGACCGCACCCTTGCCGCTCTACCGTGCCAAGGATGCGTCGGGCAATCCGCAGCCCATCACATCCAACGTCGAAGTCATGCTGAACCCGGCAGACGGCGTACGCTGGATCAGTTTCGGAACAGGCAGGTTCCTGACCGAAACCGACCGCGCGGACACCTCCGTGCAGACCTGGTACGGTCTGTACGACAACTATGCGACCGGTGCCACGACATCACCGGTGACCGGCCGGTCCGACCTCGCGCAGCGTGTTGTCCTGTTCGAGACGGACACCTACGTGACCGGTACGACCAACGTCAATCCCAACCGTGCCCGCGTCATTTCCGCACCAGGCGATTCGACAGGCGGGGCGGCGATGACCGACGTTCATGGCACGTATGTCAAGAAGGGCTGGTATCTGGATCTGGTGCCGCCATCGGGGACTGCAACCGGCGAGCGCATGTTCTACGGTACCCAGGCATTCAGCACCGCGTTGTTCGCGACCACTGCGGTGCCGGACAACGATCCTTGCAGCCCGGGCGGCAACGGCTGGCTGATGAGCATCGACCCGTTCACCGGTGGACGCCTGAACACCAACGTCTTCGTGAACCGCGCAGTCGTCACCATCACCAATCCGGACGGCTCGACAACAACGTACAACGTCAGCGGCGTCGGTCTGACCTCTATGCCATCGAGCCCGATTCTGGTGCGCAGCGATCCCAATGTATCGGCGGGTTCAGGCAGTTCCGGCTCGTCCGCGGGCAGTACCGATGTGCTGGTCAATACGTCGGATCTCGGTATCCTGCGCGAGCGCCTGAATCTTCCGGACCGTTTCGGCCGGATGTCCTGGCGCGAACTGATCAACGACTGACACCGGGTGAGCAAACGTGGACTTCAAGCGCAACAGACAGGAACAATCGGGCTTCACGCTGATCGAGCTGATGATCGTCGTGGCAATCGTCGGCATACTCGCGGCGATCGCCCTTCCGAACTACAGGCAGTACGTCATCGACAGCCGCCGCGCAACGGCTGCGGCCTGCCTGTCTGAGCAGGCGCAACTGCTCGAACGCTACTACACGACCAACCTGACCTATGTCGGGGCGACCCTGCCGACGACGCAGCAGTGCCGAACCGATCTGGCCGCGAGCTACCAGTTCGGACTGGCAGACCTTGCTGCACGCACCTACACGGTCAGCGCGACGCCGCTCACGGTGCAACAGAGCAACGACACCAAGTGCGGTTGCACACTTTCGCTGAACCAGACCGGCGCCAAGGCGACGAGCGGTTCCGGAACGGGTTGTTCCTCGAAGGCAGCCGTCTGCTGGCGCTGACCCCGGGCATTCGCGATCCGCACCGCGGATCGCCACCGCCGGCGCAGTGATACAGATGTTTGCACTGTGCGCCAAAGGGGGCATTCAAGCTTGATGGCTGAAAGCCGTAAAGATCTGATCACCCTCAACGCGTTGCCGGATGTCCGCTGCACCGAAAAATGCGGGTTTCACCCTGCTCGAGCTGCTGATCACGATCTCGATTCTGATGGTCGTGACGGCGTTCGCCGTGCCTTCCTTCCAGAGCTTCGTCATGATGAACCGGCTCGCGACCGAGGCCAACGAGTTCGTTGCCAGCATGAACACCGCGCGCATGGAAGCGATCCGTGGCAACACACGCGGCGTGCTCTGTCGCGCCTCCGTGACCAATGATCAGGTCAGTGCCGCCGATGGCTGCATACAGACGACCAGCGGCAGCTGGGCCGGCTGGATGGTGTTTCTGGACGCGGATGGCAGCGGCACCTACAACCCGAATGCCACCACCAACCCGGGCGAAGTACTGTTGAATACACATGTCATTCGTGGCAGCAGCAGCTTCCGGGCTATCGCCAGCAGTGCGCTCGGCACGGCCGGCAACCGTGTCGTCTATCGGCCGGATGGTCTGGCCCGTGCGCCCGGCCAGACACTGCTGCAGTCGGCCACGCTGCGACTGTGCGAAATCTCCGACACCATCACGCTGAACGCCCGCGACGTCCGGCTCGGCAGTGGCAGCCGCATCGGTGTGTCACGCAGCACGTCCAGTTCGTGTGCGACGCCCGCAGACAGCTGATGAAGACGATTTCTCACCAGACAGGTGCATCGCTGATCGAGGTTGCGGTCGCGCTGTTCGTGCTGTCCATCGGATTGCTCGGCATGGCGGGCCTTCAGATGGCTTCGCTTAAAGCCAACGAAAGCTCTTATGAACGCAGTGCAGCGGTACTCGGCGCCTACACGATGATCGACCGGTTACGCGCCGACGCGACGGCCGCCCGTGCCGGCAGCTACAACCTGGCGCTTGCGACGGGCAGCTGCACGGCTCCCGCCGGCACATCCTTTCCCAGCGTGCAGCTGACGGCCTGGCTGGCCGATCTGCAGTCCAGCATGGGGGCTTCCGCGTGCGGTGGCGTCAGCTGTACGGCAGGGGCGACCAGTACCTGTGTCATCAGCGTGCGCTGGGACGACAGCCGCGCCAGCGGCGGTTCGGCCAGCCAGGTGTTCCGCATCGAGGCCCGTCTATGATCAGAACCGATCATCAGGCAGGGCGCACGCTGATCGAACTGATGATCGCGCTGGCGATCGGGTTGTTCATCACGGCCACGGCGACCGGACTGGTGCTGTCCAACCGGCAGACCTACAGTACGACCGAAGGCCTGTCCCGCGTGCAGGAAGCCGCCCGTACCGGATTCGAACTGCTGGCGCGTGACATCCGCGAGGCGGGTCTGAATTCCTGCGGTGGGGTGCAGCAGTTCGTCAACGTCCTGAACAATCCTGCGTCGCTGTGGTGGACACAATGGAACGGCGGCATCCGCGGCTATTCAGGCACCGACGCCTTCGCCGGCGCACCGTTCGGCACGGCGGCCGGGCAGCGCGTGAATGGCACGGCGGCACTGCACATCATGCGCAGCGGCAGCCAGCCGAACACAGTTGCGACGCACGACACGGGTACGCAGACCATCACACTCAGTCCGGCCAACCGCGCGCTCGCTGCCGGCGACCTGGCCATTGCCTGCAACTTCAGCCAGGCCAGCCTGTTCCAGATCACAGCGGCCGGCAGCACGACGGTCACGCATGCCAATTCGGGCACCCCGGGCAACTGTTCGCGCGGCCTGGGTTTCGCCAATCCGCCAGACTGCACGACGACCGGCCAGACCTATCGTTACGAAGCCAACTCGGTGGTCATGCGGCTCGAGTCGCTTGCCTGGTATGTCGGCAACAACGGCCGCACCACAACGACATCGCGTTCGCTGTACCGCGTCACGCCGCAGAACGATGCTGGCACGCTGTCGCTGGTGACCGAGGAGGTGATCGATGGTGTCGTCGATCTGCAGATCGATTATCTGGTCGACGGCGCGACTGCCTACGTTGCGGCTGGCGCGGTGACCGACTGGACAACGGTGGTGGGCGTGCGGCTGCAGCTCGTCATCGACGAGCCGGACAAGCCGTCTACAGCCACCGACCGCCTGCGCCGGACGATGACCCATGTCGTGACACTCAGGAACAGGATGTCATGAGGTCGTCCGACATTCGCGGGCAGCGTGGTGTCACGCTGGTCATCGCACTGATGCTGCTGCTCGCCATCACGCTGCTCGGACTCGCCAGCATGCGGGGCAGCAGCATGCAGGAGCGCATGAGTGCCAACCTCTACGACCGGGCGATCGCATTCCAGGCAGCCGAATCATCGCTGCGCGAAGCGGAAGCGCTGCTCGCCAGCGGCACCGCCGGGCCGTTCGACGGCACGATCAACGGTCTGTATGGCCAGCCCGCTCCCGCCGCATCGGGCTACCACAACCGCTGGGAAGACAGTTCGGTCGTCTGGGCCACCGCCAGCACCTGGTGGGAGTCGGCGGACGCAGATACACGCGCCAAGGCAGCCGGCGTGCCGCAATACATCATAGAAGACATGGGCATGTGGCCGTCCACACCGGACTGCGACACCGTGACCACCATAGCGCCCGATTGTCTGAAGCCGCGTTATCGCATCACTGCACGCAGTGCCCCGGTCACCGGCCGCCCGTCCGTCATGCTGCAAACAACCTACCGTCCATGAAAACCATGTCCAGAGCGCTGCTGCGATTCGTGATCCGTACGCTGCTTGTTGCACTGCTGCCGCACCTGGCCGTTCGCGCGGCCGTCGATCTTTCCGACACGCCACTGATCGTCGGCAATGCCGTGGCGCCGGACATCATGTTCCTGCTCGACGATTCGGGCTCGATGCAGTGGGAGGTGATGCCGGACGAGAACCTGCACTATTCCTACTATCTGTTTCCGCCGCCGTCCTCGCTCTACGGCGCATCGATGTACTCGTCACAGGTGCCGACCTTCGACGACAACAACATCCACAACTTCTTCAGCCGCTCGCCCACAAACAACGGCGTGTTCTACAACCCGCAGACGACCTACGTGCCCTGGATACGCAGCACGGGCGCATCCTTCGGCAATGCATCGCCGACAGCCGCGCCCTACAATCCGGCCGACACGACGCGCGGCACCCTGGACCTGACCGCGTCCAAATCGCAATCGGCGTCCTGGATCACCAATACCACCAGCACGAATCAGGATTCCGCCACGTCGGCCTGTTCCTCCTCGCCGTGCAGCAAGACCTTCCAGCCCATCACCTTCTACATCTACAAGGGCTCCGGCTCGCATGTGGACGCCGCCAACTACGTCAAGTACCAGATCCGCGGCACGCAGGCCTTCAAGCGCGATCCGATCACCGCGGCGGAAGTCCAGATCACCAGCTTCAGCTGGCCGAATGGCAGCACCCGCACCGTCGCCGAGGAAACACAGAACTTCGCCAACTGGTTCAGCTACTACCGCAGCCGCGTGCTGATGGCACGGGCCGGCGCATCCATCGCATTCGGGCAGCTGGGCGAAAATTACCGGGTCGGTTTCCGGACCATCAATGCAGCCGGCGAATTCCTGATTCCGACGACCGGCAATTTCAGTGGCACCAATCGCTCGACCTGGTTCGACAAGCTGCTGCTGACGCCTATCGACACCAATGGCACACCGCTTCGCACCGCACTCGCCTGGGCCGGAAACTATTTCGAGACGCAAACCGGCGCCAGCAATCCGTGGCTGAATGACGGCAGTACGACCACGACCACCACGACCACCACGACGACGTCCAACAAGAAAGGGAAAGGAAAGGGAAAAGGGGGCGGTGGCGGCACGACCACCACAACCACGACGACAGTCAATGACACGACAATGTCGAGCTGTCGTCAGGCCTTCACCATCCTGACCACGGACGGGTACTGGAACGATTCCTACTCGCTGCCTTCCGACAACAATGCCGACGGTTCGCAGGCCTTGCCTTACAAGGATTCGTGGAGCAACACGCTGGCTGACGTCGCGATGTACTACTACAAGCGAGATCTGCGTAGCGACATCAGCGACAACGTTCCGACCAGCAGCAAGGACTCCGCCAACTGGCAGCACATGGTCACCTTCGGGCTGTCGATGGGCGTCAGCGGCACGCTGAATCCGGCTAACGATCTCGCCGCGCTGACTGCCGGCACCAAGAGCTGGCCCAGCCCGACACTCGGTTCGCCGGAAAAGCTCGACGACCTGTGGCATGCGACGGTCAACGGTCGCGGCGCCTTCGTCAATGCAGCCAATCCGACCCAGTTCACCGAAGGTCTGTCGGCGCTGCTCAGCAATATCGGCGAACGGGTGGCATCGGGTGGCAGCGTGGCTGCAAGCAGCACGAATCTGACCAGCAATACGCTGCTGTTCCAGACGCGCTTCATTGCCGGAGACTGGACTGGCGACGTGTGGGCGAGTCAGATCGCCACCGACGGCACGGTAGCAAGTACCCCGACGTGGAAAGCATCCGAACACATTCCCCTGCCGGCCAGCCGGTCCATCTACACGTGGTCCGGCACTGCCGGCGTCACTTTTCAATGGGCCAGCCTCAGCAGTGCCCAGCAGACGACACTCGGCAGTTCGGCCGTGCTCGACTATCTGCGTGGCGTGACGACCGGCGAAGCACGCAATGGTGGAGCCTATCGCAGCCGTGCTTCGGTACTGGGCGATATCGTGAATTCGGCGCCGGTCTACCTCGGCGCCGCCATCGATCTGCGCTACGACCGCTTTTCCTGGACCGGCGCCAGTACCTACCAGGCACATCGGACTGCCGTCGCCAGCCGTCGCGAAATGGTCTATGTGGCCGCCAATGACGGCATGCTGCACGCATTCGATGCCCGGAGCGGCGCCGAGCGTTTCGCCTACATGCCGAATGGCGCGCTGGCGGCTGCCAAAACGCTTTCCGCAGGTGACTACACCCACAAATTCATCAACGACGGGACGGTGGTGATCGGCGACGTCTATTTCGGCGGCGCCTGGCATACCGTGCTCGTTGGCACCCAGGGACGTGGCGGAAAGACCCTCTACGCACTGGACATCACCAACCCGGACAGCTTTTCGGCAAGCAAGGTGCTGTGGGAAATCACCCACAGCGACATGGGGCTGACGACGGGTCCTCCGGTCATCGCGCGCCTGAACGACGGCAGTTGGGCGGTGCTGACCGGAAATGGCTACAACAGCACCAATGCGCGTGCCGTCCTGCTTGCGTTCAACATTTCGAACGGTGCGCTGCTGCAGCGCATCGACACGCTGGCCGGATCGAGTTCGACCCCGAACGGTCTTGCTCCGACGGAGGGTGTCGATGTCGATCGCGACGGCGACATGGATTACTTCTATGCAGGCGACCTGCTGGGCAATGTGTGGAAATTCGATCTGAGCAGCAGTACGGCGTCACAGTGGCATGTGGCGTTCGGCACGACGACTGCGCCCCTGCCGTTCTTCACGCCACGAAACTCCAGCGCCCAAGTGCAGCCGATCACCGGTGGCGTCAGTCTGGGTTTCAACCCGACCGACCGGAAGCTGTGGGTCTTCTTCGGCACCGGACGCTACCTCGCGACCTCGGATCTGCCCATCGTGGAAACCCAGAGCTGGTACGGACTGATTGACAGCGGCACACAGATCACCAGTCGAACCGATCTGGCGCAGCGGGTCATCCTGGAGGAAGGCTCGACCGACGAGGGCGACCGGTACCGCATCATTTCCAAGCCGGGCGACGTGACCGGCGGAGCCGCCATGACGGGCAAGAAGGGCTGGTACCTCGACCTGACATCGCCCGAATTCGGCGCCGAAGGAGAACGCATCGTCGCCAGGCCGGTACTCGGTGCAACCACGATTTTCGTCAGCACCCTGATACCGAACAACAACCCCTGCGAGCCAGGTGGCAACGGATGGGTACTCGGCGTCAATCCATTCACCGGCGGGCGACAGGACAGCGATATCTTCGACTACAACCGTGACGGCGTCGTCAATGCAAGCGATCAGGTCGGCATGACCGGCGCCGACGGATCGACCCGCCGCGTGGTGGGCAGCGGGTACAGTACGGACAGCCTGCCGGGCAGCCCGCTGCAGATCGGCAAGCAGCAGGTGGTCGGCGGTTCCGACGGCACGGTTGCGACGCGCCAGATATCCGATGGTCTGAGGTCGGGACGTACGTCGTGGAAAGAAATACTGGGAGACTGATGATGCATCGAACCGGAGCGCTTCTGCGTGCGGTGCCGGCTGTCCTGTGCCTGTGCGCGGGCGTGGCGACCGTTCGAGCGGCCGAGCCGCTGAGCCCGCTCGCCAATCCGTCGCTGTACGAGCAGCGCGGTATCGTCGGCAACATCGATACCGCGACCGGCTCGATGAACATCGGCGGAAAGCGGTATCGGGCCAATGCACGCACGGTCATCTTCATCACCGATGCGCAGGGCCGCATACGCAAGGGCAACACGATCGCCGACATACCGGCAAACGCGACCGTCAGCTTCGCCGCCGGCGCCGACGGCACGCTGACACAGGTCTACGTCGGCGGCGGCATCCTGCCGCTGCGCCCCTGAAGCGACGCTTTCCGGTCGCGCTCAGTGACTGGCGAACATCAGCCCGGCGTGCTCGCGCATGGCATGGAAGCGGATCTTTTCCCACTTTTCCTGCGCCACCTTCAGTTCGGCATTCATCGTCGCCAGGAAGGCCGGCGCATCGACCGCGTCATAGGCAATGCGGTGCGCGTTGGCATCGATGAAACGCTTGAGCTCACGTTCGTCGTCGCAGGTCACCCAGCGCGCCATGCAGTAACGCGTACCTTCCAGCCGGGCTTCGACGCCATATTCGGCCTTCAGACGGTGGATGACGACTTCGAACTGCAGTTGTCCGACCGCACCCAGCAGCAATGTACCGCCGGCCAGCGGGCGGAAAACCTGGATGGCACCTTCTTCACCTAATTGCTCAAGACCAGCTCTTAACTGCTTGGTTCTCAATGGATCCTTGACTTCAACGCCTTGGAATAGTTCAGGTGCGAAGAAGGGCAGTCCGGTGAATTGCAGCGTTTCGCCTTCGGTCAGCGTGTCGCCCAGCTGCAGCGTGCCGTGGTTCGGGATGCCGATGATGTCGCCGGCGTAGGCCTCTTCCAGCAGTTCGCGCCGCTGCGACAGGAAGGTCACGACATTGTTCGGCCGGATGTCCTTGCCGTTGCGGCTCACTTTCAGTCTCATGCCACGTTCGAAGTGGCCGGAACACACGCGCACGAAGGCAACACGGTCTCGATGCGACGGGTCCATATTGGCCTGAATCTTGAACACCACACCGGAGAACTTCGGTTCGTTCGGTTCAACCCGGCGCTGTATGGCCGGGCGGGCGCCCGGTGGCGGAGCGAGTTCGACCAGCGCATCGAGCACCTCCTTGACGCCGAAGTTGTTGATCGCGGAGCCGAAGAACACCGGCGTCTGCCGACCGGCCAGAAATTCGGCCTCGTCGAAAGGCGGGGCGGCGTCGCGCACCAGTTCGATCTCGTTGCGCGCAGTGTCGAGCTGCATCGGGTAGCGCTTCGCGATCTCCGGGTTGTCGAGGCCCTGCAGCGTTTCTTCCTCGCCGGAAATGCGGTCCTCGCCGGCGCGGAACACGCGCATGCGGTCGGCGTGCATTTCATAGACACCGGCGAACTCCTTGCCCATGCCGAGCGGCCAGGTGAAGGGCGCGACGTCCATGCCCAGCGTGCGTTCGAGCTCGTCGATCAGGTCGAGCGGCGCGCGCACCTCGCGGTCCATCTTGTTGATGAAGGTGATGATGGGCGTGTTGCGCGCACGGCAGACCTCGAGCAGTCGCAAGGTCTGCGCCTCGACGCCGTTGGCAGCGTCGATCACCATCAGTGCGGCATCGACCGCGGTCAGCACGCGGTAGGTGTCTTCGGAGAAGTCCTTGTGGCCCGGCGTGTCGAGCAGATTGACCACGCAGTCGCGGTACTCCATCTGCATCACCGACGAGGCGACCGAAATGCCGCGTTGCTTCTCGATCTCCATCCAGTCCGAGGTGGCGTGGCGCGCCGCCTTGCGCGCCTTGACGCTGCCGGCGATCTGGATGGCGCCCGCGAACAGCAGCAGCTTTTCGGTCAGCGTGGTCTTGCCCGCGTCGGGGTGGGAAATGATGGCAAATGTGCGCCGGCGGGCGACTTCTTTTTCAAGCGACATGGTCTGTACGGCAGGAGGGTTGGGGCGGCCACCGCGGTGCGGCGGCCGTCGTGTTCAGTGCAGATGCGCGGGCGGCTGGTCGGTGTTTTCCGGCAGTTCGGCATGCACCGGCTGGCCGTCCGGATCCGGATACATCGGTGCGCCGCAGTCGTCGCAGTACTCCATGGGCATCCGGTGGTCGAGTATCAGTATGTCGGTCATGCCGCACTCGCGCAGGATGCCCTCGATCTCGCCGGCCACATCGCTTTCCTCGTCTTCGGCACCGAGCAGCGCCCAGACGACACCATGCACGATGTCGCTGGAATCTCCGGTGGCGAAACCGACCCGGTATTCCTCGAGTTCCTTGTCATGGAAGGGCGCGATGATGGCGCGCAGCCCGCTCGGCTTGACGTTCAGCGTGGCCTCGAGGAAAGACACCGAGGCACGCAACGAATAGGCACGCGATGCGCGGTCTGCGTCGCGACAGGCCGAATGGAAGGCGTTGGGCGACAGCAGCTCGAAGGCGCAGCCCTGCATCAGCGTGCCGATCGCGGCACCGCCCTGGATCTGCCACTGTTTCGCCACATGCTCGCGCGAGCCGTCGTCTTCCTGCCAGCGGAACATTGCCTGCCCGCGCGGCGTCATCGCGATGCCGATCAGGTAGCGTGTATCGGACAGGAAGCTGGTGGTCGGTGCCATTGCACCGGTTTCAAGCTTCAGGTCCTTGCCGGCCAGCGCGGCCTTGCCCAGTTCGTCGGACAGATCGTGCGTCTCGACATAGCTGCGCGGCAGCTGGTCCGGGCTGAACAGATAGTCGGCAACGGCCAGCCGGACGTTCGCCGCGAAGGCATGCGCGCTCAGGTGCACCTTGAGGTTTGCCAGCAGCGATGCCGGAATCGGACCGGCCGGTATCGTGAAGCGCGACCACGCAAGCAGCGGAGCGGCGAACAACAAGGTGTCCCAGTCGCGTCCGGCCTGATTTGCCACACTGCATTCGACACCGGCTTCGATGAAGTCGGCCAGTTCGTCGTAGGCCGGCGCATCTTCACGCCACAGATGATCGAGCGCGGCATTCAGTGCGTCTTCATTGCGGTCCGCCAGCAGACGGCCGACCAGTTCGGTCAGTCGTGATTCCCAGTACTGGTCTTCGATGCGACTGGCCGATTCGGCCAGTCCGGTCGCCAGCCGGGTGAGCAGGGCGGCGTCCTGCGTGAGGCCGCCACGGCGGGCAAAACGGGTGCGTTTCATATTCGGGTCCGGTGTCTGAGCGCGGATTCTACCAAGCCGGGCCGCGGAGCCGGCCGATATACTCCGGCGCACTTCATTCGGGAGAGCACTCTTGATCCGCATCAGCAGCCAGTTCGACAGTGGCGCCATCGAAGTGCTGGATTGCACTGACCCGTCGGACATCCGACTGAGTCTGCGCGCCGACAACGCGGCCGATTTCCGCCAGTGGTTCCACTTCCGCCTGCAGGGCGCCCGCGGACAGGCGTGCACGCTCAGTTTCGACAATGCCGGTGCATCGGCCTACCCCGGCGGCTGGGACGGCTACCGCGTCGTGGCCTCCTACGACCGGCG
>DATCUL010000416.1:0-16316 GCA_036567405.1 Methyloversatilis sp.
GTCGCCCGGCATCCGGTGATCTTTGGCAGGCTTGATCGGCGAGAGCGTGTGTCGTGCGCAGCCCGCCGCGGGTCGGTCGGTCGGTCGGCCCGGGCGGTATACTTCCGGATTGCCAATATATCGAGCGCGTCATGAGTACATCCAGCAGTGCATCCCGAAGTCCGAAAGTCGGTTTTGTCTCACTCGGGTGCCCGAAGGCGACCGTCGATTCCGAGTCCATCCTGACCCGGTTGCGGTCGGAGGGCTACGACATCGTGCCGACCTACGATGACGCCGACGTCGTCGTGGTCAATACCTGCGGCTTCATCGATGCCGCAGTCGAGGAATCGCTCGATGCCATCGGCGAGGCGCTGGCCGAAAATGGTCGCGTCATCGTCACCGGCTGCATGGGGGCGGAAGGCCCGAAGCGGCAGCAGGTGCTGTCGGCGCATCCGCAGGTGCTGGCGGTGACCGGACCGCACGCCACCGAGGAGGTGATGAACGCGGTCCATCAGCACCTGCCCAAACCGCACGATCCGTTCACCGATCTGGTGCCGCCACAGGGCATACGCCTGACGCCGTCTCACTATGCGTACCTGAAGATTTCCGAAGGCTGCAACCACCGCTGCAGCTTCTGCATCATCCCGTCGATGCGTGGCGATCTGGTCAGTCGCCCGATCGGCGACGTGATGCGCGAGGCGGAAACATTGCGCGACGCCGGCGTGCGCGAACTGCTCATCGTGTCGCAGGACACCAGCGCCTATGGCGTGGATGTCAAATACCGGACCGGTTTCTGGGGTGGCAAGCCGCTGCGTACCAAGCTGTACGATCTGGCCAGCGCGCTGGGCGAACTGGGCATCTGGGTGCGCATGCACTATGTCTATCCGTATCCGCACGTGGACGACATCCTGCCGCTGATGGCCGAAGGCAAGATACTTCCCTATCTGGACGTGCCGTTCCAGCATGCAAGCCCGCGCATCCTCAAGCTGATGAAGCGCCCGGCCAATTCCGAGAACAATCTGGAGCGCATCCGCGCCTGGCGCGACATCTGTCCGGACATCACGATACGCAGCACTTTCATCACCGGCTTCCCGGGCGAGACCGATGCCGAATTCGAGGAATTGCTGCAGTTTCTCGGCGAGGCGCAGCTCGATCGCGTCGGCTGCTTCGCCTACTCTCCGGTCGAGGGCGCCACTGCCAACGATCTGCCGGGGGCTGTGCCGGAGGAATTGCGCGAAGAGCGCAGGCAGCGCCTGATGGAGTTCCAGGAGGACATCAGCACGCAGCGCCTGGAAGCGAAGATCGATCGCGAGATGATCGTGCTGGTCGATGAGGTCGACGAGGACGGCGCACTTGCGCGTACCGAAGGCGATGCGCCGGACATCGATGGCCTGGTGCACATCCTCGACGGCCATGATCTGGAGGTCGGGGAATTCGTTCGCGTGCGCATCACTGACTGCGATGTGCACGATCTGTATGCCGAAGTCGCTGACGGAGCCGACTGAGCATGATCGAGAGCGGGCGCATCGATTCGGCTCTCGCGCGCCTGCGGACCATCGTTGGCGAGCACGGGCTGCTGTCGTCGCCTGCCGACATCGCACCCTACTGTGCGGACTGGCGCGGTCGCTACCATGGCGATGCGCTGTGCGTGGTGCGTCCCGGCTCGACCGCTGAGCTGTCGCAGGTGGTCCATGTCTGTGTCGAAGCCGGGTTGCCCATGGTGCCTCAGGGCGGCAATACCGGCCTGTGCGGCGGCGCGACGCCGCATGTCGGGCGCAAGGAAGTGCTGGTCAATCTGTCGCGCATGAACCGCATCAGATCGCTCGACCGCGATAATGCGTCAATCACCGTCGAGGCCGGCTGCAAGCTTGCGACCGTGCAGGCAGCAGCACTCGAGGCAGGCCTGCTGTTTCCGCTGAGTCTGGCGTCGGAAGGGTCTTGCGAGATCGGTGGCAACCTGTCCACCAATGCCGGCGGTGTGCATGTTCTGCGTTATGGCACTGCACGCGACCAGGTGCTGGGACTCGAGGTGGTGCTGCCCGACGGGCGCATCTGGGACGGCTTGCGCGGACTGCGCAAGGACAACACCGGTTATGACCTCAAGCACCTGTTCATCGGTGCTGAAGGCACGCTCGGATTCATCACCGCGGCCGTGCTCGCGCTGGCGCCGCTGCCGGCGTACAGCGCGCTGGCCTGGGTTGCGCTGGATGGCGTGCAGCAGGGACTGGATCTGCTGGCGCGCTTGCGCGACAAGGTCGGTGAGCGGCTCAATGCATTCGAACTGGTGGGGCAGGAAGCGCTCGGACTGGTGCTCCGGCATATTCCCGGCGCACGTGATCCGTTTGCGCAGCCCGCACCCTGGCATGCGCTGATCGAGCTGTCTGGCAACGATGCCGCGCTCGACGAACAGTTCGGGCTGATCCTCGCCGCGCTGCTCGAAGATGGTGTACTGCGGGATGCGGTGATCGCGCAGGACGTCGCGCAGGCCAGGGCGCTGTGGGCGCTGCGGGAGAACATTTCCGAAGCGCAGCGCATCGAAGGTTTCAGTGTCAAGCACGACATCAGCGTGCCGGTGAGTGCGATACCGCGCTTCATCGATGTGGCGGGCCAGCGACTGCTTGCCGCGTTCCCCGGTATTCGCGTGGTGGTCTTCGGGCACGCCGGGGATGGCAACCTGCACTACAACCTGTCGTTCACCGATGCGGGCGACAATGCCGACCTGATTGCGGACGGCCATGCGGCCAGCGAACTTGTGCACCAGACAGTGGTGGAGTGTGCCGGATCGATCTCGGCGGAGCATGGCATCGGGCAGCTCAAGCGCGATCTGCTGCCGCATTTCAAAAGTCAGGTCGAGATGGACATGATGTACGCGATCAAGCATGCATTCGATCCGCATGGTCTGATGAATCCCGGGAAAGTGCTGGTGGTCAGGTCGACATGATTGTTTATTTCCTTGGAATATTCATTTGGTCTGGTTCGGCAGTGTTTTCTGAGGGGTGAAAAAAATAATTGGTCGCTGTGCTTTACAAACGCTGGAGACTGCTTATAATGCGCGTCTCTTTCGACGGGGGTATAGCTCAGCTGGGAGAGCGCTTGCATGGCATGCAAGAGGTCAGCGGTTCGATCCCGCTTACCTCCACCAGGCGAAAGAACAAGCAGTAAAACTAGGTCCCCATCGTCTAGAGGCCTAGGACACTACCCTTTCACGGTAGGTACCGGGGTTCGAATCCCCGTGGGGACGCCAGCGATTCTGCTGGTCAGGAAAGTCCGGAAACAGCTAGTGCCGGCACCAACAAGGAGTGGTAGTTCAGTTGGTTAGAATACCGGCCTGTCACGCCGGGGGTCGCGGGTTCGAGTCCCGTCCACTCCGCCAGAAGTAAAAGCATCGTGAGAGTACGATGCTCGCCAAAAGGGCCGCGCAAGCGGCCCTTTTGCATTTCCGGCACCGGATCAGCGCATCCCGGGCTTCCGGCGTTGTCCTGAAGAGGTTCCGGTCGGGTGCCGCGGTTACCGGTCAGAACAGCTCGATTGCGCCGCAGTTGTCCACCTCGGTGAGCAGATTATTGCGTAGCAGGGACTCGTGCGAATGCACCTGATTGCGACCGTTGTTCTTCGCGTGATAGACGGCGCGATCCGCGCGGTCCACGGCACTGCTTGCGGTGTCTGTCGTGCGCAGCCGTGTAAACCCGACGCTGGCCGTGACCGTGCCGACCTGCGGAAAAGGGAATGAAGACAGCTGCTTGCGGAAGAATTCGAATGCCAGCCTCGCTTCATCCTCGTGTTCGGCGCGCAGCAGCACGATGAATTCCTCGCCGCCGAAGCGGTACAGATGTTCGCTGTTGCGGAATGAACTGCGCAGCAGGCGCGCCACCAGCAGCAGTACTTCGTCGCCGATCAGATGTCCGAAGGTGTCATTGACCCGTTTGAAATGATCGATGTCGATGGCGCCCAGCCACCAGGTCGGCCAAGGGCCGGGGGCGCCGGCGCCGGAGGACGCCGGATCCATGCATTTCAGGAACTGCTCGTCGAAGGTCTTGCGGTTGAGCAGTCCGGTCAGGCTGTCGCGCTCGCTGTAGTCGAGCAGGCTGATCTGGTTGCGGTAGATTTTCAGCAGGCCGTCGACCAGGCGGAGTTGCGCTGGCAGCAGGGGCTGTTCGCTGAGCAGTTCGATGATGCCGAAGCGGCGTGAACCCGCCCAGACCGCGAACAGGTTGAGCCAGGGGCCGTCAGTTCCGCTCTGCGGCAGATCGAGCAGCGGCTCGTCGCTGGCGAACGCCTGTTCGAATTCCGGTCTGTCAGCCAGGGCCGGCAACGCTTCCATCGGTGTCCATGACGGATCGCCTGCCACCATGCCGGTACCCCGCTGCATGCTGGCCTGCAACAGCAGGCGCAGGTCGGCAACGTCGCCGACGCAACGGAACAGGCTAAGTCGAATGGGGTCCAGCCAGTCCGACAGCACCGAGACAAAGGTGCTGTCAATGAGATCGCGATCCCGGTAACCGGTGAGATTCGCAACCGATCCGATAAGGTCTGACATAACTGGCGATGCGGAAGAATATTGTTGGCGGGGCTCGACAAGTCTATCGGCATGGCGACCTGCCGACTTGAGCGATAGAATCGCTTCCGCACGCACTTGCCGGTACGACGGCCGGGGCGAGCAAGCGCACCGCTCACTTTTTCCTGATTCTATGCTCAGTATTCGCTACTGCCGCCGGCTGTTCGCTCTGTTCATCCTTGTCGCGGGCGTGGTGCAGCCGGTGCGAGCGGCCTGTCCGGTCGAAGGCGTGACGACAGTCGGTGTGGTGCCGCAGCAGGCGGCCAGCGATCTGGCGCAGGGCTGGATTCCGCTGCTGAAGGAGGTCTCGGCGGCGAGTGGCTGCGAATTCCGCTTCGCCACCGCACCGACGATCACCGAATTCGAGAAGCGGCTGTCGCGTGCCGAATACGGCATTGCATACATGAACCCGTATCACTACGTGGTGTTCCACCAGTCTCCCGGTTACGTTGCCATTGCGCGCGAGAAGGACCGGAAGCTGCGTGGACTGCTGGTCGTCCGCGCCGACAGTCCGGTAACCTCGGTGCGCGACCTTGATGGTCGCGAGGTCGCCTTTCCGTCGCCGGCAGCCTTCGCGGCAACCGTCATTCCGCTGGCCGAGCTGAAGAAGTCCGGCATCAGCGTCAGGCCGCGCTTCGTGGCTTCACATGACTCGGTGTATCTGAACGTCACACGCGACCTTGTCGTGGCCGGTGGTGGTATCGAGCGAACATTCGAATCCATCGATGCCGAAGTGCGAGCGCAGTTGCGTGTCATCTGGCGTTCTGCCGAGTATCCGCCGCATGCATTCGCCCGGCTGCCGGCGACGCAGGAAGCGGTCGGTCGGGCCTTCGTCGAAGGCATTCAGAAGGTTGCCGGTACGCCGGAAGGCAGGGATCTGCTGCTGCAGATCGGTTTCAAGGGCGTCGTGCCGGCGACTGATGCCGACTGGAATCCCATCCGTGCGCTCGATATCCGCGTGCTCGATCCATTGCTGAATGCCGCGCCGGGTCCGGCGTCCGCACGCTGAAGTCGACGCTGCCCATGTTTCTTTCCCGTCTGTCCTTCCGTTGGAAGGCCATTCTCGGCATCGCGCTCATCGAGGCGCTGACGCTGTCGATCACCATCGTCGGTGCGCTCGGCCAGATGGAGCGCTCGCAGGCGGAATTGATCGAGCGCAGCGCGCATACCGCGACCTCGCTGTTTTCGGCGGCGGTATCCGACGCCGTGCTTTCGAGCGATCTGGCAAAGATCGACGCAGTGTCTCAGGATCTCGTGTCGCGCAACGAGGCGGTGTTCGTCAAGGTACTGGATCAGGACGGTCGGCTGGTCGTGGAGCGAGGTGATGCCGCCGCGTTGATAAGGCCATTCGATCAGGATCAGGATCCGCTCGATGATCGGTACGGTGTGTATGCCGTGAGCGCACCTGTCATGGCTGGGAAGGAGCACATAGGCGAGATCCGGCTGGGCATCGACAACCGTCAGGCGCGGGTCGAGATCAGCCACGCCAAACGTCTTGCGGCGGTGATTGCGGTGATCGGCATGACACTTGCCGCGCTGTTCTCCTGGTTGCTTGGCGGCTGGGTGGCGGCCGGCATTCACCGCCTGTCCGAGGGGGCGAGGCGGATCGAGGCCGGCGTGCTGGACGCCCGGGTGGACGAGCAGGGCGAAGCGGAACTGTCATCGCTGGCAAGAACCTTCAACAGCATGGCCGGTTCGCTGCAGGCCCGCGAGTCGGAGCGCGAAACCCTGCTTGCGCGAGCCGAGCAGGCGGTCGCCGACGCGCACGAGGCCAGCCGCGCAAAGAGCGCTTTCCTCGCCGCGATGAGTCATGAGATACGCACGCCGCTGAACGGCGTAGTCGGCCTCGCCGGCATCCTGGCCGACAACCAACAACCGGAGCTGGCGGCTGACTACAGCCGCCAGCTGGGCGTTGCAGCCAATCAGTTGCGCATGATCGTCAACGACATCCTGGATTTCTCGAAGATCGAAGCCGGCAAGCTCGATCTCGAAGACTGTTCGTTTGCGGTCGAGGACATACTGACAACCAGCCGCGCGTCGTTCGGGGCGCTGGCGATGGACAAGGGGCTGCTGCTCGACATGACGCTGGATCCTGCCGTACCGCGGACCTTGCGCGGAGATCCGACGCGGCTGACCCAGATACTGAGCAATTACGTCTCCAACGCACTGAAATTCACCGCCCGCGGCCGGGTCGATGCGCGTATCGAACTGCTTGGCCGCGATGGCCCGAAGGTGAACGTCCGCCTCTCCGTGCGCGACACCGGACGCGGTGTGTCGCAAGCGGAGATCGATGCGCTGTTCGAGCCCTTTGTGCAGGCCGATGCCTCCATCGTGCGCAGCCACGGTGGAACCGGTCTGGGTCTGACCATCTGCAAGCGTCTGGCCGAGGCCATGGGCGGCTCGGTCGGTGGCGAAGGCGAGCCCGGTCGAGGTGCCCTGTTCTGGGCCGACGTGTGGCTGGGCGAGGGCGATCCGGCGGAACTGGCGGCCCGGCGCGACCGCATCGTGGCGGTGCGTCCGCTGACCGACCTGAATGTGCTCGTGGTCGATGACATTGCGATCAACCGCACGGTGGCCTGTCACCTGATTTCCCGCGCCGGCGCGCATACCGAACAGGCTGAAAACGGTGCCGACGCGCTCGAACGCGTCTGTGCCGGCGGCATCGATCTGGTGCTGATGGACATCCAGATGCCGGTGATGGATGGCAAGACCGCGACCCGGGAAATCATTGCACGGCTCGGTGCAGATGCACCGCCCATCGTCGGGTTGACCGCGCACGCGATTTCCGAGGAGCGGGATGACTGCCTGGCGCTTGGCATGCGCGACTATCTGACCAAACCGATCGACAAGCGGGCACTGCTGGCCGTGCTCGAGCAGGTTGCAGCGGCTGATGGCCGTACCTCGGCTCTGCGCGCGCCGTCGGCTCCCGTGGAACCGGAAGATCCGTCGCTGCCGGTGCTGGATCTGGGCCGGGTGGATGCACAGCTTGACGGTGACTACGATCTTTACCGGGAAGTGCTCGGAGGTTCGCTGCAGGAGCTTGCGCAGATGCATGCGGATCTGCTGGACATGGCGGGCAACTCCGAAGCCGACCTGGTCACCCTGGTGCACTCGATCAAGGGCGCCTGCCTCAATCTCTGCTTTGTTCGTGCCAGCGAGCAGGCACGATTGCTCGAACGGAGTCTGCGCGACGGCGCGCTCGCTGTCGGCGAACGCACATCGGCCGTGATGATGCTGGCAGACTGCCTGGCCGAAGCCGACACGATGGCGCGGCGTTATCTGGCGGACGGCCGCCTGACGTAATGCGCCGACGGGCGGACTCATCGCCG
The DNA here is from genome assembly GCA_036567405.1 of Methyloversatilis sp. Lineage (GTDB taxonomy): Bacteria > Pseudomonadota > Gammaproteobacteria > Burkholderiales > Rhodocyclaceae > Methyloversatilis. The sequence goes on from DATCUL010000416.1 coordinate 7,864, forward strand.
TCCGGGCGGTGATACGCTCTGCATTCCTTCGTCCCGGATCGCTCCAGCATGTCCGTCGCCTCCTTCCTGTCCCGTCCCGGTCTGCGCAAGACAGCCATCGGCGTTGTCGTTGCGCTGGTGCTGTTCGGTCTGCTCGGCTTTTTCGCCGTACCGCCGCTGGTCCGTTCCCTGGCTGAAAAGCAGGGTTCCGAGTTCCTTGGCCGCACGCTCATGCTGAAGGAGGTCTCGCTCAATCCCTATACGCTGGAGTTGTCCGTCTCCGGCCTGCGTCTGCTGGAGGCGAATGGCAAGGACGAGGCGCTCACGCTGGCCGGGCTCAGGGTCGATGTCGAATGGGCTTCGCTGTTCAAGGGAGCGCCGGTGGTCCGGTCGCTGCAGATCGATCAGCCATGGATACGGGTGGTGCGCCAGGGCGCCGGGCAGTACAACTTCAGCGACGTGCTCAGGAAGCTGCTCGACCAGCCGCCGAGCGACAAGCCTGCGCTGTTCTCGATCAACAACATCGTGCTGCAAGACGGTCGCATCGACATCGACGACCAGCCGTTCTCGCGCAAGCATGTGATCAGCGGCATCCAGATCGGCCTGCCTTTCGTGTCCAACCTGCCGTCGGACGTTGAGCTGTTCGTCGAGCCGTCGGTTTCGGCCAAAGTCAACGATGCCCAGTTCGAACTCAAGGGGCGTGCTCGTCCATTCAGCGAACAACGCGAGGCGATGCTGAAGGTCGACTTCAATGCGCTCGATCTGGCCCGCTTCGACGAATATTCGCCGGTGCCGCTGGATTTCCGCATCTCGTCCGGCCAGCTCGACACCGACATGGAACTCGGCTTCAGTCAGCCTGCCGGCGGCCAGCCGCGCATCGCGCTGCACGGAAGCGTGAAGCTGCGTGATCTGGCGCTCGACCGCAGCGATGGCAAGGCGCTGATCAAGCTGCCGGGCCTGGATGTGGCGATCAACGACATCCAGCCGCTGGCAGGCAAGGTCGACATCGCCAGCATCCGCTTCGACCGGCCCGATTTCACGGTTGCGCGGGCGAAGGACGGCAAGCTCAATCTGCTGGCGCTGCTGCCGAAGACGGCCGCAACGGCTGCCGACGCGACGCCAGCGCCCGCTGCATCGGCCGATGCGCCAAAGCCCGACGTCAAGATTGCGCTGTTCGAGGTGTCGAAAGCGCGCGTGGCATTCAGCGATGAGGTACCCGCCAGGCCGTTCTCCTATGTGATCGAACCGGTGGACATCGCGCTGCGCGACTTTTCGCTGCAGGGCAGCCAGCCGGCGACGCTGGTGATCGGTGCGACCGGCGAGGGCGGCACGCAGGTGACGCTGGACGCCCGGGTCACTGCGGCGACGCCCGGCATCGACGGCGACGTCAAGCTGAGCGGGCTGGACGTGCCGCGTCTTGCACCGTATTTCGCCGACCGCCTCAATTTTTCCGTCGATCAGGCCCAGGCAAGACTGGCGGCGCATCTGAAGCTGACGCTGGTCGATGGTGCGCCGCAGGGCGAAGTCACCGTCACCGAAGCCGGTGTTGCCAGACTTCAGCTGATGCGCAAAGGCGACAAGACGGCCTTCGCGCAGGCCGACGACATCGTGCTGTCCGGTGTGTCGGCCGATCTCGGGGCGCACCGTGTCAGCGTCGAATCGTTCGATCTGGTCAAGCCCAAGCTGCGTGCTGCGCGTCAGCCTGACGGTTCGATCGATCTGGCGTCGCTGGTGCCGCAGACGCCCGCCGGTTCGACAAGCACGGCTGCCCCGGCCGGTGCGGCGCCACCATCGAAGGACGTCGCCTGGTCGGCGCTGCTCAAGGCATTCCGACTGAAGGACGGTTCCCTGAGGCTGGAGGACCGCACACTGGCCAAACCCGGTGTGGTCGCGCTGGAGCATCTGGCGCTTTCGGTGGAGAACGTTGGCACCGACAAGGCACTGAAGTCCCTCGTCCAGCTCGGGTTCCGCGATCCGAAGGGTGGGCAGTTCGACGCGCGTGGCGGCTTCTCGCTGGCGCCGGTACAGGCGGCACTGAAGATCGATGTGCGCCGCCTCGATCTGCTGGTCGCCCAGCCCTGGGTCGCCGAGCAGGTGAATGCCGAACTGCTGCATGGCACGGTCAGCACGCGCGGCGATCTCGGCGTGCAGGTGCAGCCGGCCGGCGACTGGACGCTCGCGTGGAACGGCGAGACCAATGTCGAGGACGTGCATCTGACCGAGCGCAGCGATGCGTCCGACCTGCTGAAGTGGCGTTCGCTGTTCGCTGGCGGTGTCGCGGTGAAGCTGGACAGTCGCAAGCCGGACCTGCTGGCGTCGCTGTCGGTGGGCGAGGTGGCACTGACCGATTATTTCGCCCGCATCATCGTATCGCCCCAGGGACGGCTCAACCTGCAGGACATCGTGCGCAAGCCGGACACTGCGACCAGCACCGCCGCGCCAGCCGCAGTGGCGCCTGTACCGGTACCCGCGACGGCACCGACAAGTGCGACCGGAACGACGGCCAGGACAAAAACGGTCAAGGCGGCGACCAAGGAAGCGGAACTGGCGCAGCTCATCTCGTCGGCCCGCCCGCCGATCGACGTCAGGACCATCGTGCTGCAGGGCGGGCAGGTCGATTTCAGCGATTTCTTCATCAAGCCGAACTACCGCGCCCAGTTGTCGAAGCTCGGCGGGCGTGTGTCCGGTCTCAGTTCGACCAGCGGCACTGCGGGCGAGGTCGAACTGCGCGGCGTGGTCGAAGGGTCGGCTCCGATCGACATCACCGGCCGCGTCAATCCGCTGGCCAGCGCGCTGTTCCTCGACATCAAGGCCAGTGCGCGCGGCATCGAACTGGCGCCGCTTTCGCCTTACTCCGGCAAATACGTCGGCTACGGTATCGAGAAGGGCAAGCTCAGCGTCAATATCGCGTACAAGATCGAGAACGACCAGCTCACCGCGCAGAACAATGTGGTGCTCGACCAGCTCACCTTCGGCGCGCCGGTCAACAGCCCGGACGCAATCAAGGCGCCGGTGCTGCTGGCGGTATCACTGCTGAAGGATCGCAACGGCGTGATCGACATCAACCTGCCGATCAGTGGCTCGCTGTCCGATCCGCAGTTCTCGATCGGCGGCATCGTCGTCAAGGTGATCGTCAACCTGATTGTCAAGGCGGTGACCTCGCCGTTCGCACTGCTCGGTTCGCTGTTCGGTTCGGAAGCCGATCTCGACCATGTCGCGTTCGAGCCGGGGCTGGCGACGCTGAGCGACACCGCACGGGGCAAGCTGGATACGCTGGGCAAGGCGCTGACCGACCGGCCGGCGCTCAAGCTGGAAGTGACCGGCCGTACCGATCGGGCGATCGATGTCGAAGGCTACCGGCGTGCGCTTCTCGATCACAAGGTGCGGTCGGTGAAGGCGGCGCAGACCAAGTCCTCGCTTGAAGAAGTGGTGGTGGCACCGGAGGAGTATCCGAAGCTGCTCGAAGCGGTCTACAAGGCGGAGAGCTTCCCCAAGCCGCGCAACATGATCGGTCTGACCAAGAGCCTGCCGGTGGAGGAGATGGAAAAGCTGATCTTCACCAACACCGAGGTCACTGACGAGAACCTCCGCCAGCTCGGTCTGGCGCGCGCGCAGGCGGTCAAGGACTATCTGGCGGCGAATGCGAAGATCGAAGATGCGCGCCTGTTCGTGCTGGCACCGAAGGAGAGCGGCGGTGCCGGCGCAGCGGACAAGGACGGCGGCAAGGATGTGAAAGACGCGAAGGACGCACCCGCGCGCGCCGACTTCTCGATCAAGTAAGGTTGCCGGGGAAAAAGAGGGCCGGAAAGACACAGTCCGCCTCGCGGCGGACTGCAGGGTGATCAGCAAAGGCGTCATGCAGCCCGCCGGAGCGGGCCGCTTCAGGTCATCACACGCCTTCGTCCTGCGGAATGATGTGGGCGATCTGTTCGGTGGCTTCGCGGGTGCGTTCCGACAGCGTGCGCACCTCGTCCGCGACCACCGAGAAACCGCGTCCGGCGTCGCCTGCACGTGCCGCCTCGATCGCCGCGTTCAGTGCCAGACGGTTGGTCTGGTTGGCGATGTCGCGGATCGTGGTGACGATGTCGCGGATCTTGTGCACGTTTTCGCTCAGCTGCTGGCGCTGGCGCAGTTCCAGTTCCCGCAGGTGATGGGCGCTGTGTTCCGCGTCGATGTCGGTCAGCGCGCCGACCACGCGCAGCGGCGTGCCGTCCGGCGCACGGCGCGTGCGGCCACGCGCACGGAACCAGCGATACTGGTTGTCCTTGCAGCGCAGCCGGTACTCGATCGAATAGGGCGTGCGGCCGCTCCGGTCCATCAGGTGATCCATGAAGGCCTTGATGACGTTCTGCTTTTCATCCGGATGCAGGCGCGATGCCCAGCTGTCCAGCACGTTCGGGAATTCCTGTTCCGTTTCGAAGCCGAGCAGGCGACGGAACTGGGTGGACCACCAGAAGGTATTCGACGGATTGACCGGATCACCGGCCACCACGTCCAGATCCCATATACCGTCGTTCAGCATTTCGCTGGCGAGTTCGAAGCGCGTGAGTGCGACATTCAGTCTTGCTTCGTCTTCACGGCTGCGCGTGATGTCGGTCAGCGAACCTGCGATGCGCATCGATTTGCCACTGTCGTCGCGCGAGGTCACCACGCGGCTCAGGAACCAGCGGTAGCTGCCATCCTTGGCGGCGAGCCGGTACTGCGCATCCGGCCAGCTGCCGGCGCGCCGGTCTGTCCACTGATGCTGCATGCTGTCCAGCGCTGCCTTGCGGTCTTCCGGATGCAGGCGGCTGGCCCAGCTTTCGAGCCGGTTCGGGAAATCGGTTTCGTTCTCGAAGCCCAGCAGCTGGCGCAGGCGGTCGGACCACCATACAGGGTGCTTCAGGTCGAGCGTGCGGCTGTCGCCGGGCATGGCTTCCCACAGGCCGGCATCGACCACCGAGGCCACGAGACCGGTACGCTCGGAGGCTTCTTCGGCCTGCAGGCGTGTTTCCTGCAGGTCGGCGGAAATCGACGCGGTCGTCTGTTCCAGCTGGCTGACCTGCTCCTCGGCACTGTGCAGGCGCGCACGCAGGCTGGCGAAGGATCCGGACAGCGTGTCCAGCAATTCGCGTTCGCGGGAATTGCCCTTCAACTCCGGGGTATAGGCCTCTCCACGTGCTCCGGCGTCTGCGATGCGCTTGAGTTCTTCAGAGAAAGGTTTTTTCAGCAACCAGTTCAGCATGAGTCTGTCTCCTCCTATTATCCGCACCCTGCGGTGCGACATGCGGGGTGCCCCCGCTTGTCATGTCCGTCTGGCAACTAACGGTCGAGTGGCTCGGATACTTGAAGGGAATTTTTACGCGTCGACAGACCTTGTCCGACCGTTACTGCCGGAAACTCATTGCGCCGGGAACTGCGCCAGCAATTCCTCCGCGTGGCGGCTCACGTCGGGGCGGTCGATCACGCGGGCAATGCGGCTGTCGGGGTCGATCAGGAACGTGATCCTGCGATAGGCGCCCAGCCAGCGCCGCAGCAATCCGCCCGGACCGTCGCCAAGTGCGCCATAGGCACGGGCGATGCGCATGTCTTCGTCGATCAGCAGCGGGAAATTGAGCGCGTACTTTTCGGTGAACGCCCGATGCGCCGCGGCACCCTGTGCCGACACACCGAGTACGGCGATGTCGCGTGCGGCCAGCTGTACACGCTGGTCGCGCAGCGAACACGCCTGCTTCGTGCAGCCCGGCGTGTCGTCGCGCGGATAGAAGTACAGGGCCAGCCAGCGGCCGCGGTAGTCGGACAGACGATGGCGGGCGCCGTGCTGGTCGAGGGCATCGAAGTCGGGGGCGGAGTGTCCGGGGGTCATGTGTATCAGGCTTGCGTGGTGGGCGAGCGGGCGATGGTAATCCCCGTCTCAGTGAAAATCCCGGCTGCGCGGTGCCAGTGTGCCGAGCAGTGCGGAGCGGTCCACCAGACGGCGTGCGATCAGGTGCATGACCTCGCCTTCCCGCGATATCTGGCCGTAGATGCCGAGCAGCATGGCGTCCAGTGTCTCGCGACGCTGTTTCTCCTGCAGGTCGCGGTGCACGATGATGTTGGCCAGCCCGGTTTCGTCCTCGATGGTGATGAACATGACGCCGCTGGCGGTGCCTGGCCGCTGACGGCAAGTGACGATGCCGGCGGCGCGTGCCAGCGCGCGGTCGGGCTGGCGGCGCAGTTCGGCGGCGGTGATGAAGCGCTGTCCGGCGAGCGTTTCCCGCAGCAGGGCCAGCGGGTGTCGCCCCAGCGTGAAACCGAGGCTGGCGTAGTCGGCTGCGATGTCCTGGCCTTCGTACGGTGCCGGCAGTTCGGGCAGGCATTCATGTACCGGTGCATCGCGCAGCAGGGCGTCAGGCCGGCGCGCCGCCGCCTGCCAGTGTGCCTGATGCCGGTGGCCGGCCAAGGACTTCAGCGCGCCGGCGGCGGCCAGCGCACGCAAGGTATCCCTATCGAGCCGTACACGGCGCGCCAGATCATCGACACTGGTCAATGCAGCCTGCAGGCGCGCGGTCACGATCCGCCGTGCCGGCTCCTCGCCGAGACCCCTGATCATGCGCAGCCCGAGCCGGACGGCCGGTCCCGCTTCGGTGCCGGCGTGCGCGGTCGGATCGGGTGTTTCGAGCACGCAGTCCCGTTCGCTGACTGTCACGTCGGCCGGTCTTACCTCGACGCCGTGCGCCCGGGCATCGGCGATCAGCTGGGCCGGCGCATAGAAACCCATGGGCTGGCTGTTCAGCAGGCCGCACAGCAAGGCGGCCGGGTGGTGGCACTTGAGCCAGGACGAGGCATAGACCAGCAGCGCGAAGCTGGCGGCGTGCGATTCCGGGAATCCGTAGCCGGAAAAACCTTCGATCTGGTGGTAGATCTGTTCCGCGAATTCCGGCGTGTAGCCCTTCTTCAGCAGGCCTTCGGTCAGCTTCTGCTGGAATTTCTGCATCGTGCCCTGATGGCGCCATGACGCCATCGAGCGGCGCATCTGGTCGGCTTCGCCAGGCGTGAAGCCGGCGGCGACCACGGCCAGCTGCATCACCTGTTCCTGAAAGATGGGCACGCCCAGCGTGCGCTCCAGCACCGGCCGCAGTTCGTCCGACGGGTAGTCGATGCGATCCGGCGGCAGGTGGCGGCGGGCCAGATAGGGGTGAACCATGCCGCCCTGGATCGGCCCCGGCCGCACGATGGCGACCTGGATCACCAGATCGTAGTAACGGCGCGGACGCAGCCGCGGCAGCATGTTCATCTGCGCGCGCGATTCGACCTGAAACACGCCGGTCGAGTCGCCGCGGCACAGCATGTCGTAGGTGGCGGGATCTTCCGGCGGAATATCGGCGAGGCAGCGGGGTAGAGGTTCCGCCGCGCCGGTGTCCGTCCTGTCCCGGAATGCGGCCAGCACGTCCAATGTCTTGCGGATCGCGGTCAGCATGCCCAGCGCCAGCACGTCGACCTTCATCAGGCCGAGCGCCTCGAGGTCGTCCTTGTCCCACTGGATGACGCAGCGCTCGGCCATGCGCGCGTTCTCGACCGGCACCAGCCGGGTCAGCCGGCCGCGGGCGATGACGAAGCCGCCGACGTGTTGCGACAGGTGGCGCGGCGTGCCGATCAGCTCGTTCGCCAGTTCGAGCAGCAGTTGCACGCGCGGCGCCTCGGGCCGGAAGCCGGCTTCCAGCAGACGGTCCTCGCGCACCTGCCCGCCGTCCCACCACATGTGACCCTGTGTCAGGCGGTCCAGCGCGTCGTCGCTGTAGCCGAGCGCGCGTCCGACGTCGCGCAGTGCCGAGCGCGGCCGGTAGGTGGCCAGGCTGGCCGCCAGCGCGGCGCGGTCGCGGCCGTATTTGCGGTAGATGTACTGGATGACCTCCTCGCGCCGCTCGTGCTCGAAATCGACGTCGATGTCGGGCGCCTCGTTGCGCTCGCGCGAGATGAAGCGGCCGAACAGCATGTTGGCGCGCCACGGATCGACTTCGGTGACGCCGATGCAATAGCACACCGCGGAATTGGCGGCCGAGCCGCGCCCCTGGCACAGGATGCCCTGTGCGCGCGCCCAGGCAACGATGTCGTGCACGGTCAGGAAGTAGGCTTCGTACTGCAGCTCGGCGATCAGTGCGAGTTCCTGTTCGATCTGGGTGCGCATCTCGTCGGCCTTGCGCATGAAGGTGGCGTCGTCGAGCGTCACGATGCGGCGGATCTGCGCACAGCGTTCGACGTAGCCGCGTTCGGTCAGCGTGCGCAACCAGGACGCCGGCGTCTGTCCCGGCGGCACGATTTCCTCCGGGTATTCGTAGCGCAGTTCGTCCAGCGAGAAACGGCAGCGTGCGGCCACCTGCAGCGTTTCGGCCAGCAGTGCTGCCGGATAGATGTTCGCCAGCTTGTGCGGCAGGCGCAGATGCCGCTCGCCGTTCGGGTACAGCGCGAAACCGCAGTCGGCCACCTGGCGGCGCAGCCGGATCGCGGTCATCGTG
>DATCUL010000417.1:0-5982 GCA_036567405.1 Methyloversatilis sp.
ATGGTGGCGAGGCGCGACCGGCGCGTTACGGCGACATGATGATCCTGCTGCGCCGGCGCACCGGTCTGGCGGTATACGAAGCGGCGCTGCGCAGGCATGGCATTCCGTATTTCGGCGCCAGCCGCGGCTGCCTGCTCGACACGCTGGAGGCAGCCGATCTGCAGGCGCTGCTGCGCTTCCTCGCCGCGCCGGCCGATGCGCTGGCGCTGGCTCACGTGCTGCGCAGTCCGCTTTTCGCCGTCAGCGACCGGCAGCTGCTGGCGCTGACGGCGGGCGGTGCCGACGCGCTGTGGCCGACGCTGCGCAATGCAGTCGCCGGCGATGACGCGGATTTCGCGCGTGCCGCGCGGCTGCTGTCTGACTGGCTGGCCGCAGCGGTACAACTGCCGGTGCACGATCTGCTGGACCGCGTGTTCCATCAGGGCGAACTCATGGCGCGCTATGCGTCGGTGGTCGGGGAGATGGCCTGGCCCGGCGTGCGCGCCAATCTCGAAGCCTTCATCGAACTGGCACTCAGGGTCGACAGTGGTCGCTACCCCAGCCTGCCGCGCTTTCTCGACGAACTGGACCGCCTGCGCAGCGAGGACGACGAAGCGCCCGACGAGGGACTCATTCTCGGCGAGGATCCGTCGCGCGGCCGGGTACGCGTGCTGACGGTGCATGCGGCCAAGGGGCTGGAGGCGCCGATCGTCTGGCTGGCCGACGCCATCTCGAGGCCGCGGCCCGACGCGGGGGCTCGCGTGTTGCTGGCCTGGCCGCCCGGTGCGTCGGCGCCGGAGCATCTGTCGCTGCTGCAGCGCAAGGACAATCAGGGAATTGCCCGTGCCGCCATCATCGATGCCGAGTCACGTGCCGCTGCCCGCGAGGATGCCAATCTGCTCTATGTCGCGATCACCCGGGCGAAGCAGTTCCTGTTTGCCAGCGGTGTCGCCCCGGCCCGAGGCGGTGCTGGAACAAGCTGGCTGGAACGCCTGACCGACGCGGTACGGGCGTGCGCGGGTGTGGAGGCGACGGCCGAAGGTGGCTGCAGGATCGCGTTCGGCAACGTCGATCACCGTCCGGTCGGGGCACTGCCCGGTATTCCCGTCGATGTCGGGCCGGCGGTACCCGGACCGGATCTGGCGCCTGTCGGTGTGCGGCGTTCGCTGCTGCCCTTGCAGCCGGAACAGCTCTGGGGGACCGGGCTGCATGCCTGGCTGGAAGCGCTCGGCTGCGACGAACCGGCGCCGGCCCGTTTGCCCGGACTCGATGCCGCGCAGTGGAGCGAGCTGGAATCGATCGCACGCCGGCTGGTATCCAGCGACGACCTGCGTCGTTTCTTCGATCCGGCACTGCACGTCCGGGCCGCGAGCGAGATCGAATTCGTGCTGCCCGACGGCAGTGTCGGCCGTATCGACCGTCTGGTCGAATTCGAGAGCGACATCTGGGTTCTCGACTACAAGAGCGGAGCGGGCAGCGGGTATGAACAGGACTACGCGGCCCAGCTGCTCCGGTATGTGGATGCGGTGCGTCTGATCCGGCCCGGAAAGCCGCTGCGTGCAGCGCTGGTCAGGCCGGATGGCGGTCTGGACATCCGGTTCTAGGACGGAATTGCGATCGGGCGATTGTCCGGTCCGCACTGCGTGTTCCGCGACAGGCGCGCGCCTGCCGGAGTCGGTGCATCGGGGTCCGGGTGCAAACGGATTCACACACCGGATTCGAATTGCGCCGCGACAACCTCCTACAGCTTTGCGGCGCAAGCCGTTTTGACTACCATCGGCCGTATTTACCCGCGGCGTGCGCTTCGCGCACGCGCTGCAAGAAGGAGTGCCAGCCATGCAAGTTCACGAAATCCTGCGCATCAAGGGCACGGTGCTCTACACCGTAGCGCCGCAGCAGACGCTGGGCAATGCAGTCGCCACCATGACCGAACTCGATGTCGGATCGCTCGTCGTCATGGAGCATGGGCACATGGTCGGCATGCTGAGCTTCCGCGAGGTGCTGCGCACCATCAATTCGTCGGGTGTCGGCTGGCAGGGACTGGAACTGTCGACGCTGATGCACCGGGATCCGCCCACGGCGCATCCCGACATGGAAGTCGACGAACTGCGCCGCCTGATGCTCGAAAAGCATTGCCGCTACCTGCCGGTGATGGAGGGAGACACGCTGATGGGCGTCCTGTCCTTTCATGACGTTGCGCGTGCGGTACTTGAAGAGCAGAGTTTCGAGAACCGCATGCTGAAGAGCTATATCCGCGACTGGCCGATGGACGATACTGCGGGCTGAGGACCCAACCCGGTCGGTCCGTGCGTTGGCTGTGCAGCCGCAGCGCAACCACGTAGCGAAGGCGTGAGGAGGCGGTATGGAGAAGGTCTGGCTGCAAAGCTACCCGGAGGGGGTGCCCGCTGAAATCGATCCATCGGAGTTCATGTCGATCGGTGAGGTGTTCGAACGCAGTTGCCGGGAATTCGCCGACCACGACGCATACGTCTGCATGGGAAAGGCGATCAGCTACGCTGAACTGGAACGGCTGAGCGCCGCTTTTGCCGCTTATCTGCAGTCGGTTCTCGGCCTGGCGCCCGGATCGCGTGTGGCCATCATGATGCCCAATGTGCTGCAGTATCCGGTGGCGATGTTCGCTGCCCTGCGTGCGGGCTACACCGTCGTCAATTGCAATCCGCTCTACACCCCGCGTGAACTGGAGCACCAGCTCAATGACAGCGGAACCGAAGTCATCGTCGTTCTCGAAAACTTCGCTTCGACGTTGCAGAGGGTGATCGACAGGACGCAGGTCCGTCATGTCGTGGTCACTGCGCTGGGCGATCTGCTGTCGGCGCCGAAGGGCTGGCTGGTCAATTTCATCGTGCGTCACGTGAAGAAGATCGTGCCCGCCTTCGATCTGCCCGGCTCGGTCCGCTTCAACGATGCGCTCAACCTCGGGCGCGGCCGTGCACTGAATTCAGTCAACGTCGTGCACGAGGACATCGCGTTTCTGCAATACACGGGCGGTACCACCGGCGTGGCCAAGGGTGCGATGCTGACGCATCGCAATATCGTGTCCAACATGATGCAGGCCGATGCATGGATACGTCCTTTCGCGCATGGGCCGCAAATCGTGATCACGGCGCTGCCGCTTTATCACATCTTTGCATTGACCGCGAATTGCCTGGTGTTCCTTAAGCTCGGAGCGACCAACGTCCTGATCACCAATCCTCGAGATATCCCCGGTTTCGTAAGGGAACTGGCGAAATACCGTTTCACGATCATTACTGGCGTCAACACGCTTTTCAACGCACTGCTTAACCATCCCGATTTCGCGAAACTCGATTTTTCCGGGCTGCAAGTATCGCTGGGCGGGGGCATGGCGGTGCAGCACGCGGTTGCTGACCGTTGGAGAAGTATTACCGGGCGCACGTTGATCGAGGCATACGGACTGACTGAAACGTCGCCGGCGGTCTGCATCAACAGGCCCGATCAGAATGATTTCAACGGTTCCATCGGGTTGCCTGTTCCGTCGACCGAAATATCGGTCAGAAACGACGAGGGAATGGAATTGCCCTTGGGCGAAGCAGGGGAATTGTGTGTGCGTGGGCCGCAAGTCATGAAAGGGTATTACCGTCGTCCTGACGAAACATGCAGGGTGATGTCCGAAGATGGTTATCTGCGGACCGGCGACATTGCCACTGTTGACGAGAAGGGCTTTGTCCGGATCGTGGATCGTAAAAAGGACATGATTCTGGTATCCGGGTTCAATGTCTATCCGAACGAGGTCGAGGACGTGGTGGCAAGTTGTCCGGGCGTGCTCGAATGCTGCGCCATCGGAGTGCCGGACGAGCATTCGGGCGAAATCGTAAAGGTGTTCATCGTCAGCAAGAATCCATCACTGACGGCAGATATGGTGATCACCCACTGCCGGGCACTGTTGACACCCTACAAAATCCCGAGGCAGATCGAATTCCGAAGGGAATTGCCGAAAACAAATGTCGGAAAAATATTGAGGCGTGCGCTGAAGGAGGAGGCGGGTTTCTCTGCCCGATGAATGAAAAAGGCACCGCAAGGTGCCTTTTTCATGACCTTCTTCAGCCTACGCGCGCGGCGGCCAATTCGGCCGTGTCCATGCAGGCAAGCCAAGCCGGCTTACGGCCTGCGGCGCCGACTTCCTTGATCTCGCCAGTGGCGGGATTCCTGTACTTTCCTGGGGCGATCTTGATTTTCGCTGCCGCAGCCGGACGAGCGGTTCTACGTGCTGCCGGACCCGCAAGTCCGATATCCGCCGCCGACAGATTGTATTTTTTTATCTTCGCCCTAACGTCGGTAATTACCGCATCGAGTTCCGCCCGGCGCACGGCTTCAGCCTGCTGCTGGAGTTCTGCGATTTTCGCCATCAATTCATCGTAGCTTTGAGCTGACATCGATATATCTCCAATGGGTGATGGGGCGGAATGATAAACCTGTTTCAGAATTGATGTAATTGATTCTGTGGTGTTCAGAATCAATACCGATTCACATTTCCAGCGATTGCGTGTCATGCCGCAGTGGCGCCGGTGTCTGCCATGGCTGCGGGTTGGCCATGATCGGGTGTTATCGGGGTGCCGCTTGACGTGGGTCAAGATCGGACGAGGCCCGCGCACCTAACCTTCGTCCCGGATCATGCGTGCGTGCGTCCTTGCGGGCGCAACGGTGCAACTTCAATGTGGGAGCGGGAAAAATGAAAACAGCAGCAATGGGGTCTGTCCAAGAGACCTACGACTACCGGGTCGTGCGGCAGTTCGCACTGATGACGGTAGTGTGGGGCATCGTGGGCATGTTGGTCGGGGTGGTGATTGCCGCCCAGCTGGTTTGGCCAGAGTTGAATGTTGGTGAGTGGTTACATTTCGGACGCCTGCGTCCGCTTCATACCAATGCAGTGATTTTCGCCTTCGGCGGATGTGCGCTGATGGCAACCTCGTTTTTCGTTGTGCAGCGTACCTGTCATACCAGGCTGTTCGCGCCGTGGCTGGCGGAATTCGTGTTCTGGGGGTGGCAGATCGTCATCGTGTCGGCCGCCATCACGCTGCCGCTCGGCATTACGTCTGGCAAGGAATACGCTGAACTGGAATGGCCGATCGACATCCTGATCACGCTGGTGTGGGTCGCATACGCGCTCGTGTTCTTCGGCACCATCGTCAAGCGCAAGACACCGCACATCTACGTTGCCAACTGGTTCTACGGCGCGTTCATCCTTGCCGTCGCCGTGCTGCACCTGGTCAACAGTGCAGAGGTTCCGGCCGGTCTTTGGAAGTCCTATTCTGCCTACGCAGGTGTGCAGGACGCCATGGTGCAGTGGTGGTACGGCCATAACGCGGTCGGCTTCTTCCTGACCGCTGGCTTCCTGGGAATGATGTACTACTTCGTGCCCAAGCAGGCCGAACGCCCGGTCTTTTCGTATCGCCTGTCAGTGGTGCATTTCTGGGCGCTGATCTTCACCTACATGTGGGCAGGTCCGCACCACCTGCACTACACCGCGCTGCCTGACTGGACGCAGTCCCTCGGCATGGTGTTTTCGCTGATCCTGCTGGCACCGAGCTGGGGCGGCATGATCAACGGCATCATGACCCTGTCCGGCGCTTGGCACAAGCTGCGTGACGATCCCATCCTGCGTTTCCTGATCGTGTCCCTGTCCTTCTACGGTATGTCCACCTTCGAAGGCCCCATGATGTCCATCAAGACGGTTAACGCCTTGAGCCACTACACCGACTGGACCGTTGGTCACGTGCACTCTGGTGCCCTGGGTTGGGTGGGTCTGGTGACGATGGGTTCCATGTACTACCTGATTCCCCGCCTGTTCGGTCAGAAGCAGATGTTCAGCATGAAGGCTGTGGAAATCCACTTCTGGACTGCCACCATCGGTATCGTGATCTATATCGCCGCAATGTGGATTGCCGGTGTGATGCAAGGTCTGATGTGGCGCGCTGTCAACGCCGATGGCACGCTGACTTACACCTTCGTGGAGTCGGTCAAGGC
>DATCUL010000418.1:0-6447 GCA_036567405.1 Methyloversatilis sp.
ATATCGGGGCCGCCAACAACCGTGGCTGATAGGATTCTGGGATCCGCCATTGCACGCGCCCCGCTTCGACCTTGACCGAATTTCTCTCATGCCATGACGCGCCTTCCCGTTACGACGGGCTCGCGATGCTCGGGAGCACGCATTCTTGAATCCGAGCATTTCGGTCTTGATGCCGTGTCATAACGGAGCCGCTCACTTGGCGCGCAGCACGGCGAGCGTCAGGGTGCAGACGTGTGCCGACTGGGAGTTGATCATCGTCGACGACGGTTCGAAGGACGATTCGTGGGAGGTGATCCGACAACTCGCCGTAACCGAACCGCGCATCGTGCCGCTGCAGCAGTCTCAATCAGGCGCCGCTGCCGCGCGCAACACGGCACTCGCTGCGGCACGGGGCAGATGGGTTGCTTTTCTGGATGCCGACGATACCTGGCACCCGGATTTCCTGTCCCGAATGTCGGCAGCACTTTCTGGGCGTGAGCACGAGGCACTCGCCTACTGCGGCTGGCAAAACGTCGGTATCGGCCATGATGGTGAATCTCCGTTCGTACCACCCGACTACGAAACGCCGGACAAGATCGCCGAGCTGCTCTGCGGTTGCCGCTGGCCGATACACGGTGCGATGGTCAGCCTCGATGCAATCCGCAGGCACGGTGCCTTCGATCCGAACCTCCGCTCCAGCGAAGACTTCGACCTCTGGCTTCGTCTTGGCTGCAGCATGCCGCTCGTGCGCGTACCGGAAGTACTTGCCTTCTACCATTTCCACTCCGGTGAACAGATCACCAGAGATCGCCTACGGGCGGCTGCCGACAAACTTTTCGTACAGCGAAGGTTCGTCGCCACGCATCCGGTGGAAGCGAAGCGTCTTGGCAGGGCCAAGGTACGCGAACAGATCGAAGGCGACATGCTGTACCGCGCCTACGAAAACTACTGGAAGGGAGACCTTCCGATGGCCCGGCAACTGTTTCGTGCAGTGATGGTCAGCGGCTACGGCAATGCCAAAGACTGGTTTTACATGCTGCCCTCGCTCCTGCCGATGTCGCTGCACCGTGCCCTGGTGCGCGCCCGTCGCGGTCAGTCCGCAACGGATTCACAGAAACCGCTCTCATGATCAGTTTTGCGTTCTGTACCTACAACCGTGCCGACCGTCTGGAAGCACTGGTATCCGCCATGCGCGCGCAGGATTGCCCGGTGCCTTTCGAGATACTCGCGGTCAATAACAACAGCGGCGACGACACGCTGGCAGTACTTGAGCGGCTTGCTGCATTGCCGGGTGCTCCGCTGCGTTTCGTGACCGAAATGGCGCAGGGCATCGTTCCGGCGCGCAATCGGGTAATCGAAGAAACGCTGGACAGTGAAATCCTCGTTTTCATCGACGATGACGAACTGCCTCAGCCAGGCTATCTCGCTGCGGCCCATGACGCGATCGTCAACGAAGGCGCCGAGTGCGCCGGAGGGCGCATTCACGTGGACTTTTCTCCGTTCGAACGGCCGCGCTGGCTGTCCGACGACCTGCTCGGTTTCCTCGCTGAAGTGGACCACGGCGCCGAGCGGCTCTGGCTCGAGGACGACAGCCGCCCGTTGTGGACATCCAATATCGCCTACGACATGCGCCTGTTCCGCAACGACAGTGAATTGCGGTTCGACCGTCGATACAACCGTGCCGGCGCAGACATCGGCGGAGGCGAGGACGCGATGATGTTCCGCGCACTGCTCGCCCGCGGATGCCGCATTCGCTACCGGCCCGACATGGTTGTCCGTCATTTCGTTGAACGCTGGCGTCTGCAACGCAAGTATTTCCTGCGCCTGCATTACCGCGCCGGCATGCGCTTCGGGGAATTCCGGCTTGAAAGGGCGGAACGCGAGCTGTTTGGCGTACCACCCTTTCTTGTCCGGCAGGCGGCCGCTCATTTGCTGCGCTGGCTGGCCATGAGTCTGGCTAGACGTACCGGCGCACTGCGTCAGGGCATGAATGCAACGCATGCGATCGGCGCGGTCCGTGGGTACCTTCGCAAACGGGTCAGCGATGCATCGGCGACCCGATGAAACGATCGAATGAAGAAGCCATGCGAACGCTGACCATACTGATCTGCACCCACAACCGGCGTGCCCTGCTCGCAAAGACACTGCATTCGCTGGAAGGGGTACATCGCCCCGACGGCTGGCAGGTGGACATCTTCGTGATGGCGAATGCGTGCAGTGACGATACCCTGCCGTTTCTCAAGACCTACCACGGATCCTTGCCACTGCGTTTCGATGAGGAACTGCACCCCGGAAAATCCCATGCACTGAACCACGCCTTTTCCCTGCTCGATTCGGATCTTGTGGCGTTCGTGGATGACGATCATCGCGTCGCTCCCGGCTATCTCGACGCGTTGACCAGCGCGTTCGACCAGGAGTGTGCGCCTGACCTGATCTGTGGCCGGATACTGCCGGACTGGGACGGCAGCGAACCGGGCTGGGTGCATGAGAAGGGCCGCTACCGGATTTATCCTTTGCCGGTGCCGCGCTTCGACATGGGAGACACCGCGTGCCCGCTCACGCCTGAAAGAGGGGTTCCCGGTGGCGGCAACCTTGCCGTCCGCCGGGAATGGCTCAATCGCATCGGGCCGTTCTCGACCGAACTGGGTCCGCAAGGTCACAATCTCGGCGGTGCCGAGGACATCGACTGGGTACTGCGTGGACTATCTCTGGGGGCAAAGCTTTATTACACGCCCGCCATGCTTCAGTACCATTATGTCGATGGCGCCAGGCTGCGCACCGGCTATATCGTGCGCAAGGCGTTCATCCGTTCGTCTTCGGTGGCACGCGTAGATGGCGTGAAACCCGCCGCCTACATGCTGCGCAAGGCTCTCGGCTACCTTGGTTCGGTGGCAACCTCGCTGTCGTCGCACCGCCGACGGCACTATCTGGTGCGTTTGGCAGCCTCGCTGGGCGAGTTGCACGGCGCGCTGAAAAATCGCTGATGCCCTGCATATGCTGAACAAACTCCACAAGCTGGGCGACCCTGAAATCGTCGCCAAGAATCTGGTCGAACTGGCGCGCCAGGCGCGTGGCGCATGGTGGGATCTGATGCGACCTTCGGCCCCGCCACCCGTGTTCCTCGTCGGCTGCTCGCGCTCAGGCACGACAGTCACCTTCGAGACGCTCGGTGCATCGAAACAGCTGGTAAACCTCGGCTTCGAAATTCCGCAGTTCTGGAACGAGCTGTACGGTCCGCTGAACAACGACTGGCACTCCGAAGCCGCTGGAGCGGAACATGCTCGGCCCGAACATCGCAATGCCGCGCAGCGCTTCTTCTACCAGCGCCTCGGTCGTGGTCGCGTGCTCGACAAGACCTGCATCAACGTGATGCGTGTGGGCTATCTGCACGCTCTGTTTCCGGAAGCGAAGTTCGTGTTCATCCAGCGCGACGGACGCGACAACATCAGCTCGATGATCGACGGCTGGCGCCTGGGCCGGACCGACGGAGACTTCCACCTGTCGCAGTTCCTCGGCGACTTCCCGGAGCCTGTGGCGATCAACGGCGGCGAATACACCGACTGGGCCTTCTTTTTGGCTCCCGGCTGGCAGGCCTACAACCATTCGCCGATCGAGGAGGTGTGCGCCTTTCAGTGGATCAGCGCCAACCAGCTGGCGCTCGACGCGGCAGCCACGCTGCCCGCTGATCGCTGGATACAGCTACGCTACGAAGACCTGTTCGAGCGCCCGGTCGACATGTTCCGCGACGTCTATGCGCGGCTCGAACTCGACTTCACGCAGGACATCGAACAGCGCTGCCGCACGCTGGATCAGCGTCCCACGAGCATCGTCAAGGGCAAGCCGGCCAGGGCCAAGTGGAAACAGCAGAATCCTCAACTGGTCGAACGCATCCTCGACCGCATCGCGCCGATGCAGCGGCGCCTTGGCTACGACACCGGCGCATGAACACGCCGCTCGTCAGCGTCGTTATTCCGGCCTACAACGCTGCATGGTGCGTGGCTCGTGCCATCGAGTCGGTGCTGATGCAAACATGGCGTGACTTCGAACTGATCGTTGTCAACGACGGTTCGACGGACGATACGGCCGCAGTACTTGACCGCTACGCCGACCGAATCCGCGTCGTGACGCAGCGGAATGCTGGACTGTCGGCAGCACGCAATGCCGGAATCGCCGCAGCATCCGGTGAATGGGTGGCGTTTCTCGATGCCGACGACAGTTGGCATCCCGACAAGCTTGATGCACAGATGACCCTGGTCACCACGGAGCCCGACCTCGGCTTCTGCTCCACCGAGGCGCTGATCGTCGATCCGGACGGCAAGCCGCTGGGCCGCTGGAACGACCACGGAGCCCGAGGAGACATCCTGCGCAACATCTTCGCCACCAATGCCACGGTAGCCGGCAGTGGCTCGGCAGTCATGGTTCGACGCGGCCTGTTTGCACAGATCGGAGGTTTCGACACCACACTGCGCAGTCTGGAGGATATTGACATGTGGATGCGTCTTGCCGCCGTCGCACGCTATGCTTGCGTGCAGGTTCCTTTGGCCAATATTCTCCGCGCCCCGGGCAGCATGAGCCGGAATCGGGAGGTCATGCGCAGCAGTGCATTGCAGGTGATGACAAAGAACCGAAATCTGCTGACGGGTCACGACCGCGGCACTTTCTGGCGCGATGCAATGGCTGGCGTGCTGGCCGACTACGCCAAGTGGCGTTACCGCGACGGCCAGCGTGCGAGCGCGCTGGCCGACCTCGCACACGCCTTCATGCTCGCGCCGCGAACGCGGGGCCGTCTGGTGGCATCGCTGGCACTCGCCATGCTGACCGGCCGCGCCGTCTGAGCGCGTCGATGGACACCGCCCTGTCCGTCATCATTCCGGCCCACAACGCAGCACGCTGGATTGCCGAGGCCATCGACAGCGTGCACGCGCAGGCGCTGACCCCGGCACCCGACATCATCGTCGTCACCGACCGCTGCAGCGACGACACTGCCGCCTTGGCACTGGCGGCAGGCGCCAGGGTCATCGACGCTCCGGCGCCCGGCCCTGCAGCTGCGCGCAACGTCGGCGTTGCAGCCAGCCGCACACCCTTCATCGCCTTTCTCGATGCCGACGACCTGTGGCCGCCCGACAGCTGCGCGGCCAGGCTTGCGCTGCTCGACGCCACCCCCGATGCGGCGCTGGTGTTCGGTGACTGCCTGCAGTTCGACGATGACGGCGCACGGCACATGCATGCGCAGACCCTGTTCGCACAGTCCAGTCTCGACGAAGGCTTTTTCGGCGACGGCACGCTCGTCGTCCGCGCGCTCGACAAGCTGCTTGACGCGGACTTCGTGACCACCGGCACCGTCATCATGCGGCGCACTGCATTCGATGCACTCGGCGGCTTCGACACGTCGCTGCGCATGGTCGAGGATCTGGACCTGTGGTTGCGAGCCGCCACGCACTTTCCGCTGTTGTGGCATCCACAGACCGCACTGCTGCGCCGGCGTCACGGCAGCAATCTGTCGCGCGACACACGCGCCATGCAGCTGGCCTACATCGACGTGCTCGCACGGCTCTCCGCCCTGCCGCAGGCCCGGCACCTCGCCAAACGCATCGCTGCCTTGCAGCGGCGGGAACATTTCAGTCTCGCCCGCGCCGCCATCACCGGACTGAAACCGCTGCGCGCAGTGCGGCACCTGATCCGGGGATGGGCGGCATGAACGGCGCCGCGGGCTGCTTCGATCCGAATGCAGCGAAGGCCGTACTCAAGCTGTCCGGCAACTGGGCCGCCCTGTCCTGCGATCGAGGCATCGCCGCAATCGCAGGGCAGACCTTCGGTCCGGACCGCATATCGGGCAACACGCTTCTCGACGGCACGGTTCGCTGCCTCGATGGCCACTACGCGCTGGTTGCGCACGACGAAACCGGCCGTCGTCTCGTGCTGGCCCGCGACCCGGCCGGTTCAAGTGCGCTGTTCTGGCACAAAGACCGGACCAACTGCATCCGCTTCGCGACCCGGCTCGACGCGTTGCTGGGCGAATTGCCCGCGATGCCGGGTTTGTCGCCCGGTGGTCTGGACGAATACCTGCGCTTTCTGGACATCGCGCCGCCGAACACGATCTACGAAGGCGTTCACGCGCTTGAGGCAGGACAGACGATCGAATTCGGGCCTTCGGGCGAACGCACGCTGACACCCGCCGATACTTCGATTTCAGTACCTGAGGCCTATGCGGCAACACGCGATGAAGTCGAGGCGAAGCTGGGCGACGCAATCTCGCGGCGCCTCGCCAGCTGTTCTGAGGCCGCGGCATTCCTGAGCGGCGGCATCGACTCGGCACTGCTGTGCGCACTGGCCCGGCACCGGGGGCATCGCATCGAGGCCTTCACGGTCGGATTCGATGCACCGGATCTCGACGAATCGCCCACCGCTGCGCGCATCGCCCGGCATCTCGGCATCGGACACCACGTCCTGCGTCCGGATGGCGACACG
>DATCUL010000419.1:0-7092 GCA_036567405.1 Methyloversatilis sp.
GGCAGTGCCAGGCCCGATGCTTCCGCCAGCCGGTCGCGCAGCGCCGCCTGCGGCAGCGCGTCGATACGCACCACCAGCGCGGTGCAGTTGTCATTCGCGCCACGCGCTTCGGCCTGCAGCGCCAGCGCCGACGCCGTGCGCTCGGCGTCGTCGTCGCGTGCCAGGATGGCGGCGATGCCTTCGTCGTGCAGCGTGTTCCACACGCCGTCGCTCATCAGCACGAAGCGGTCGCCGGGCTCCAGTTCTCCATCCGCGTGGTCCACCGCCAGCCGGACGTCCAGGCCGACGGCGCGGTGCAGCACGTTCGACAACTCGGGATGCGCCCAGGTGTGGTCTTCGGTCAGCCGAGTCAGCGTGCCGTAGCGATACAGGTAGATGCGCGAATCGCCGACGTGGGCCAGATGCCAGCGCGTGCCGCGCAGCACCAGCGCCGACAGCGTGGTCGCCATGCCGGCCGATTCACGCGTGCGTGCCGCGTGTGCGATCAGCCAGCGGTTGAGTGCGCCCAGCACCCGGTCAAGCGACTGCGCGATGCTCCAGGTGTCGGGTGTGGCGTAGTAGTCGTTGAGCAGGCCGCGCACTGTGAACTCGGCTGCCTCGCGGCCTTTGGCGTGACCGCCGACGCCATCGGCCACGGCCAGCAGCACGCCCTTGGCGTCCAGCGTTTCGCCGACCGGCGTGACCGCGCCCACGAAATCCTCGTTGCGCGGCCGCGGCCCGGCGATCGAACACTGACCGATGGAAATGCCCAAGGTCATCGCGATGTCCTGGTTGTCAGATGCGTGCGGACGTCAGATGTGCGGCGCCCCATGTCGTGCGCCAGCGCGTCTTCACCCGGGTCAGCCCGATCAGCGCCAGAACGGCCAGCAGCGCGAAGATGATGAAGCCGGTCTGGTAGCTGCCGGTGGCCTGACGCGAATAGCCGAGCGACGACGCAAGATAGAAGCCGCCGATGCCGCCGGCCATGCCGACCAGACCGGTCATCACGCCGATCTCGCGGCGGAAGCGCTGCGGCACCAGCTGGAATACTGCACCGTTGCCCATGCCCAGCGCCAGCATTGCGCCGACGAACACGACCACGGCCATCCACGCCTGAGACAGGCCGAAGCTCACGACGAACAGGAAGGCGGCCGCGATCACGTACATCGTGGTCAGCGTGCGGATACCGCCGATGCGGTCGGCGAGATTGCCGCCGACCGGGCGCACCAGCGATCCGGCGAACACGCAGGCTGCGGTGAAGTAGCCGGCCACCTTGGCGTCCAGTCCGTACTGCGTGTTGAAGTAGATGGTCAGCGACGAGGCCAGGCCGACGAAACCGCCGAAGGTTACGCTGTAGAAGAACATGAACCACCAGGCATCGCGGTCCTTCAGCACCTTCAGGTACTCGGCCATCGTCTTCGGCGGCGGGCATTCCGGCGCGTCCTTTGCCACCAGCAGATAGAAGATGAAGACGGCGATCAGTGGAATCAGTGCCAGACCGAACACATTGGTCCAGCCGAAGGTGGCAGCCAGACCCCGCGCGAACAGCGCGGCCAGCGCGGTGCCGGAATTGCCGGCACCGGCGATGCCCAGCGCGGTGCCCTGGTGCTCCGGCGGATACCAGCGTGAGGCCAGTGGCAGCGCGACTGCGAAGGCGGCGCCGGCGAAACCGAGGAAACAGCCGAGCAGCAGCGCCTGTTCGTAGCTGTGGATGCCGAAGCGCCAGGCGACCAGCAGCGCCGCGATGACGATGACCTGGCCGATGGCGCCGGCCTTCTTCGGCTGCAGGTGATCGACCAGCACGCCCATCAGCATGCGCAACAGCGCGCCGGCCAGCACCGGCACGGCGACCATGAAACCCTTCTGCGCGTGCGTCAGCTGCAGGTCCTGGGCGATCTGCACGCCGAGCGGGCCGAGCAGCACCCACACCATGAAGGCGAGATCGAAATAGAGAAAGGCGGCGAACAGCGTGGGCGTGTGGCCGGCCTTGAGAAATGCGTTCCTGTCCATCGGCGGAAGACCTCCCGGTGACGAATCGGTCGTGCGCGCTACGATGCGGGCAGACCTGCTTCGGGATCAGTGTTGAATGAATGGCGTATCGGGCCGGCCGGCGCGTGCGAGCGCTGCCGGCCGTGGCGAGGCGAGGTGTTCAGGCTTTCAGCAGTACCTGACCGTTCTCGACCTTCACTTCGAAGCGGCGTGTGCAGCCGACATCCGGCGCAATCGCCTCGCCGGTATCGAGCTGTATCTTCCAGCTGTGCAGCGGGCAGGTGACCGTGTCGCCATGTACGATGCCCTGCGACAGCGGGCCGCCCTTGTGCGGGCACTTGTCATGCACGGCGAACACCCGGCTTTCGTTGCGGAAGAGGGCGATGTCGCCGGATGCGGCGCGCACGACGCGCGAACCCAGGTGGGGAATGTCTTCGAGCGCACAGATTTGCGCCCAGTCGGAAGTCGTCATTTCGGAAGTCTCAGGTTCAAGGTTCAAGGTGCAAGGTTCAAGGGAGGCGCGCTCTTCCTTGCGCCTTGTACCTTGAACCTTGCATCTGCTTTTCAGGCCTGCATTGCCTGGCGGATCGCGATGGTGCGGAATTCGCGGCCGAGTTCCGACTTGCGGTCGGCCTCGGCGCGTTCGAGCCACGGATCCTTGTAGTCCTGCAGCGCGAACAGCAGGCGTTCGTACAGTGCCTTGCGGTTCTCGGCGTCCTCGACCACCTTGCCCTTGACGTGGTCCAGACCGACGCGTTCGATGTAATGCACCGTGCGTTCGAGGTACCAGCCTTCCTCCCGATAGAGCTGCAGGAATGCACCCGAGTACTCCATCACTTCCTCGTCGCTGCTCACCTTGCAGAAAAATTGCGCCACTTCGGTCTTGATGCCGCCGTTGCCGGCGACATAGATTTCGTAGCCGGATTCGACGCCGATGACGCCGACGTCCTTGATGCCGGCTTCGGCGCAGTTGCGCGGGCAGCCGGACACCGCGAGCTTGACCTTGTGCGGGCTGTACATGCCGAACAGCATCTTTTCCAGCTTGACGCCCATGCTCATCGACAACTGGGTGCCGAAGCGGCAGTGCTCGGCGCCGACGCAGGTCTTCACCGTGCGCAGGCTCTTGCCGTAGGCGTGACCGGACACCATGCCGGCCTGCGCGAGGTCTGCCCACATCGCCGGCAGGTCGTCCTTCTTCACGCCCAGCAGGTCGATGCGCTGGCCGCCGGTCACCTTGACGGTCGGCACCTTGTACTTCTCGGCCGCGTCGGCGATGGCGCGCAGTTCATCCGGCGTGGTCAGTCCGCCCCACATGCGCGGCACCACCGAATAGGTGCCGTCCTTCTGGATGTTGGCGTGTGCCCGTTCGTTGATGAAGCGGCTCTGAGGATCGTCCTTCGCCTCGTGCGGCCAGGTGGAGGTCAGGTAGTAGTTCAGCGCCGGACGGCACGAGGCGCAGCCGTTCGGTGTCGTCCATTGCAGCTCGCGCATCACCGTCGGAATGTCGACGTAGTGACGTTCGCGGATGGCTGTGCGCACGTCGCCGTGGTTCCGGTCGGTGCAGCCGCACATCGGCTTCGACGTGGAATTGGCCGGCTGGTAGGCGCCGCCGACGCAGGACGCCAGTATCTGTTCGACCAGCCCGGTGCAGGAGCCGCAGGAACTCGAGGCCTTGGTGTGCTTGCGCACGTCGTCCAGCGAGAACAGGCCTTTTTCCTTGATGGCCTTGACGATGGTGCCCTTGCACACGCCGTTGCAGCCGCACACTTCCGCCGTGTCGGGCATCGAGGCAGCCTGCGTCTGGCCCTTGTGGCCGACGTCGCCGAGATGGTTCTGGCCGAACATCAGGTGGTCGCGCACCGCGTGGATGTCCTGGCCGTCCTTGATCAGCTGGAAGTACCAGGAGCCGTCGGCCGTGTCGCCATACAGACAGGCGCCGACCAGGCGATCACCTTCGAGCACAAGACGCTTGTAGACGCCGCCCGACGGGTCGTGCAGCACGATGTCGTCGCAACCCGGGCCGCCGGTGAAGTTGCCGGCCGAGAACACGTCGATGCCGGTGACCTTGAGCTTGGTCGATGTGACCGAACCCTTGTAGGTGCCGATACCGTACTGTGCGAGGTGGTTGGCGCACACTTTGGCCTGTTCGAACAGCGGCGCGACCAGACCGTAGGCGATGCCGCGGTGGCTCACACATTCGCCGACCGCGTAGATCTTCGGGTCATAGGTCTGCAGCGTGTCATTGACCACCAGACCCCGGTTGCAATACAGGCCGGCTTTCTCCGCCAGATCGGTATTCGGGCGGATGCCGGCAGCCATGACCACCAGATCGGCCGGAATGGTTTCACCGCTCTTGAAGCGCACCGCGGACACCCGGCCGTCGGCGCCGGCGATCAGCGACTCGGTCTGCTTTTCCAGCAGGAAGGACAGCCCCTTCTTCTCGAGCGAGGCCTGCAGCATGTCGGCCGATGGCTTGTCGAGCTGGCGTTCCATGATCCAGGCGCCCAGATGCACGATGGTCACGTCCATGCCGCGCAGCGCCAGGCCGTTGGCCGCTTCCAGGCCCAGCAGGCCGGCGCCGATCACCACCGCGTGCCGGCGCGTGGCCGCCGCCTCTATCATCGCGTCGGTGTCGGCGATGTCGCGGTAGGCGATGACGCCCGGCAGATCCTTGCCCGGCACCGGCAGGATGAAGGGATTGGAACCGGTCGCCAGCAGCAGGCGGTCGTATTCGGCTTCGGTGCCGTCGTCGGCGATCACCTTGCGTGCGATGCGGTCGATCTTCACGACCTTCCTGCCCGCATGCAGGGTGATGTGATTGTCGCGGTACCAGTCCCAGTCGTTCAGGATGATGTCCTGCACCGTCATTTCGCCGGCCAGCACCGGAGACAGCAGGATGCGGTTGTAGTTCGGATGCGGCTCGGCGCCGAACACCGTGATGTCGTACATCTCCGGCGCGATCCTGAGCAGCTCTTCCAGCGTCCGGCAACCCGCCATTCCGTTGCCGACCATGACCAGACGTTTTTTCTGCATGTCCCGATTCCTGCAAAAAAGCTGACCGCAAATCGTGCGGCCGACGGACCGGCAGTGTTTCCGTTCGCCCCCTTGCCGGAACGCAGGGGCGAGCGGATACCTGCGCCTGCAGCATCGCTGGCGCCTGTCGGGCAAACCACTCATGACCGGATCGATCCGGTCGACGAATACGCTTGTCGGTCGTCTCCCGCCGTTGGGAGTCGAGGCCGATGACTTCCTGGCCGAGCGTGGGTGCATGCAGCACCACCCGCTGGCGGTGAATGCAGATCGAACCGACCCGGTTCGAGGCTGCGTGTGTGGCGGATGTGTCCGCTTCGGTTTTCGATCAGCTTCAGTGACCACGTGCCGGACGGAGCACGACGCGTCATTGCGTCGTGTGTGCTCGGTCGGCTATCCGGCGGCTGGTGCAACGAGCGGTGCTGGCTGCCCTGCGCCCGGATGGCCCGGGATTGAATCTGACCTGCAGGCCTGCAGGGATCGAATCGCCGAACCCGGCAGGCCTGCAGCCTTCCTAGCAAAAATGCGGCCAGTCGACCGGAGAGACGGGAGTGTGAATGGTGTTTTTATTCAAGATCATGATTTGAAATTGAATTTCTGTTCTTGATATCGACGGGTCCTCGAGCGATGCGCAAGAACGCTGAGCGGATGCATGCGCATTGCTGGGGCGAGGCGCCTCACGTTCCGCACTTCACTGGTGCGACGCATCGGCCGGTGTCGGAACGCGATGCAGGGACGGAACCTGGTGATGCCCGACGCATGGAATCAAACGAGGTCGGGGCGGGCAGGGAAATGCGCAGCCTTGAAGGCGGCCAATGCGCCGGACAGCGGTGCGGATGCACCGTGTTGTCCGGTTCGATCGGGACTGCGGACATGAACGCTGCCCGCGCAGGGAAATCTGGTGCGGCACCGGCTCACCTGACGGTGGGCGCGGTGTCAGGCTGCGCAGAGCGACAGGCAAGCCTCGTGCTGGGCACGCAAGGGTTCCGGGATCGGTATGTGCCCGGCCAGCATGTCGCGGATGATCTGCGCGTTGGTCGCGGCATCGATGCCGTCTTCCGGCTGCGTCAACAACGCGCCGCCGTCTTCCGCCTCGCACAGCACCTTCTCTTCGCCGTCGAAGAAGCCAGTCATCTGCGGCCGGCGTGCCGGATTGGCATAGACCTCGCCTTCGGTGCCGCGCAGCAGCATGGCACGGCCGCCATCCAGCCGCAGGAAATGGGCCATCTTCTCCAGATACTCCGGATGCGTGACCGACACGACCCGAACGCTGTGGCCGGGCATCGGGTCGATCATCTTCGCCATCGAATGTCCGGCATTGCGCACACCGAGCCGGGTGCGCAGCGACAGCAGTGCATGCAGACCCGGACTCAGCTTTTCCAGCCTGATGCAGGCGATGCGCCGGCTTTCGAGCAGGCGGCCTGCCTGCTCCGGGCTGTCGGCCAGCGGTAGATCGAGCGCGTCGAGCAGCGCGAAGGGATCGGCGCGGGTTTCGAAATCGAAATGACCGTGGATCAGCACTGGAATGCCGTCCTGCGCCAGCATCAGTGCCAGCAGCGGCATCAGGTTGGGGCGCCGGCGCGCGCCGTTGTAGGTGGGCAGCACCACGGTGCGCGGCCCGGCCGGTGCGTCGATGTGCGCGATGCGCTCGTCGATGGCGGCCTTGAAGCCCAGCAGTTCGTCCAGCGCCTCGCTCTTGATGCGCATCGCCATCACGATGGCGCCGAGCTGCAGCGGCGGCACGCGTCCGTCCAGCATGTCGCCGAACAGCGCCTGCGCGTCCTCGCGCGACAGTGCGCGCGATCCCTTGGCGCCGCGGCCGATTTCCTTGATCAGTTTGATGTGGTCCATGGCCCGGATTATGCCCGCGATGGCGCGGCGAGCCGCTGCGTTATAGTCGGATGCGCGGTGCCGGAAGAACCGCTTGCGGGGTGCGGCGCATTCGACGAACAGGCAAGGAGATGGATGTGAAGGTCGGTTTTATCGGTCTGGGCCTGATGGGGCGCCCGATGGCGCAGCATCTGGCCAATGGCGGGCACAGCCTGCATCTGTGGGCGCGTCGGCCGGAGGCGCTCGACCCGTTCCGCGACACGG
>DATCUL010000420.1:0-7686 GCA_036567405.1 Methyloversatilis sp.
TGATGATCAGCCACCCCAACACCTCGGGCCTGGCCATGGACCAGGTGACGCGCCTGTATGTGCCGCCACATTTCGTGCGCAGGGTCGAGGTGAGCTATGCAGGCGAGCCCGTGATGACGGCCGACGTTGATTTCTCGATCAGCGAGAACCCGAACTTCCGCTTCTACTTCGTGCCGCGGAAGGAAGGCGAGCTCAAGGCGGTCATCGTCGATTCGAAGGATCTGCGCTTCGAAAGCTCGATCGCGATCAAGCCGGCATTGCGCGGCTCCTGAGGCGCGGTGGCCGGCTACTTGATGAAGCAGCGCTTCTTCGATTCGTTCACGATGCCCAGGTACTTCTTGATGGCGTCTTTCGTCTGGTCGGTGCCGCGGAACATGCCGCCACGCTCGCCGGTCATCGCCTGGGCGCGGCTGAAACTGGACAGTTCGACGTAATCATCGTGACTCAGCTTCGCGGCGATCTCGTCGATAAGACACGAACACTTGTAAATGTATTCCTGGCTGGTGCCGTACGTCTGCATGCACTCGAGTGCGAACTCGACGCGCGACGTGGTCGGATAGTCGTGGGCGAGCGCGATTCCCGGTGCGATCAGTATGGCCAGCGTGGCGGCGATGGTATGGAAGCGATGCGATTTCAAACCGGGTCTCCTTCACTGTTATCGGCGAACCGTCGGGGTGCCGTCTTGTGGTGTGCTGAAAAGGCTAGCACACGGCAGCGGACCCTCAGGCGCGAGTGCATTGTTTCCCGCTTCATCCGCAGCGTCATCGCGATTTTCGCGGTCCTTGCCGTCGCGCTGTCTCCTGCAGGCGCCCAGACGATGCCGGTATTGCAGCTGCAGACCTTGGCTGCGGGCGTTCATGTGCTGCGTGCGCCGGCGTTCGAGCCGAACGCGGACAACGCCGGCTTCGTATCCAACATCGGCGTGATCGAGGATGCGCATGGGCTCGTGCTGCTCGGTACCGGCACCAGCAGCCGCTTCGCGCGCCATCTGATCGACTTCGTCGAACGCGCGCTGGGCAGGCCGGTCATCGCAGCGGTAGATCTTTATGGCGGCGGTGATCACGTGCTGGGCAATGGCGTTTTCGTGTCACGAGGTGTGCCGGTTACAGCACACCTTGAAACAGACCGCTTCATCCGCGCGAGCTGTCACACCTGTGTCGAGCGCCTCACCGCGGCGCTGGGCGAAAATATGATGGCAGGCACGGTACCGGTCGCGGCCACGGTCGTTTTCGAACGGTCGGGATACCTGACCGGTGTCAGCCGACGGATTCGACTGCTGCATTTCGGACACACTTTTCAGCCCGGTGCGACCGCAGTACTCGACGAGGCGACGGGCACGCTGTTCGCCGGCGAACTGGGGGCGAACGGCTATCTGCCCGACCTGTACAACGCGAACGAGACCGGCTGGCGGGATGCTCTGACCGAACTGGCGGCGCTGGATGCGCGCCAGGTGGTGCCGGCGCATGGCGCGCCGGGCGGGCGTGAGGTACTGGATGAACCGCGCAGGTATCTGGATGCGCTGATCCGGCGCGTGGGCCAGGTGTTTTCGGCCGGCACCAGTCTGCTGGATGCGCTGGATCAGGTGAATGTCGCCGGTTTCGAGCACTGGTACGGTTATGCGATCTGGCACCGGCGAAATGTGCATTTCGCTTACCTGCACCGGGAAGAGCTCGATTTCGGCCATACGGCTGAACATCGGGCAGAACATTGAAAGAATCGACACGAGATCGCGCTGACGCGGCAAACGGAAGAACAAGTGGAACCCAGCAACGTGCAGGTTGCACGACAGCACTGACCGAAGAGGATTACACGTAAATGTCGGAACCGTTCTCCATACCGCTGGAACAGATGCGCCGCATGGTCAGACCCACGCCCAAGGGACGTGCGCTCGACCCGTCGGCAGTCGACGAGGTGCGCGCGCTGCTGGGCCGGATGCCGCGGCGGCGCGATCTGCTGATCGAATGCCTGCATCTGCTGCAGGACAACATCGGTGCGGTGCATGCGCGCCATCTCGCCGCATTGGCGGCCGAACTGAAGATGTCGCAGGCCGAGGTCTATGAGGTCGCGACCTTTTATCACCACTTCGACGTCATTCGCGAAGGTGAGGCCGCGCCGCCGCTGCTGACCGTGCGCGTGTGCGAAACGCTGTCCTGCCAGATGGCGGGCGCCGACCAGCTTCTGAAGAAGCTGCCGGGCATACTCGGCACCCAGGTGCGGGTGATCGCCGCACCCTGTGTCGGCCGTTGCGAACAGGCGCCGGTGGTCGTCGTCGGCCAGAACGCGATCGCCGGCGCCACCGAAGCGGTGGTCAAGTCGGCGGTCAAGGCGAAGGAAACGAAGCATCCGCTGCCGCGCTACCTCGGCTACAAGGCTTACGTGAAGGCGGGGGGCTACAAACTGTTCCGCGATCTGGTCGAAGGTCGGAGCGATGCCGAGTCGGTCATCGCCGCGATGGAGCATTCCGGCCTGCGCGGCCTCGGTGGTGCCCGCTTTCCGGCCGGCCGCAAATGGCGCATCGTGCGCAGCGAGGCCGCACCGCGGATGATGGCGGTCAATATCGACGAAGGCGAACCGGGCACCTTCAAGGACCGCTGGTACCTCGAACGCGACCCGCACCGCTTCCTTGAAGGCATGCTGATCGCGGCCTGGTGTGTCGGTATCGGCGAGGTCTACATCTATCTGCGCGACGAGTATGCGCACGTGCGCGAAATCCTGCAGAAGGAACTGAAGAAGCTGCTGGCCGATCCGCCGTGCGCGCTGCCGCCCATCCATCTGCGGCGCGGTGCGGGTGCCTACATCTGCGGCGAAGAGTCGGCGATGATCGAGTCGATCGAAGGCAAGCGCGGCATGCCGCGGCTGCGTCCGCCCTACGTGGCGCAGGTTGGTCTGTTCGGCTATCCGACGCTCGAACACAATATGGAAACCGTCTACTGGGTGCGCGACATCGTCGAGAAGGGGCCGGACTGGTTCGCCAGCCATGGCCGCAACGGCCGCAAGGGCCTGCGCTCGTTCTCGGTGTCGGGCCGCGTGAAGAAACCGGGCGTGCATCTGGCGCCGGCCGGCATTTCGGTGCGCGAACTGATAGACGAATACTGCGGCGGCATGCTCGACGGGCACACCTTCTACGGCTATCTGCCGGGCGGTGCCTCGGGCGGCATCCTGCCGGCCAGCATGGGCGACATCCCGCTCGACTTCGACACGCTGCAGCCCTACGGCTGCTTCATCGGCTCGGCGGCGGTGATCATCCTGTCCGACCAGGACACGGCGACCGAGGCGGCGCGCAGCATGATGCACTTCTTCGAGCACGAGTCCTGCGGACAGTGCACGCCATGCCGCGTCGGCACCTCGAAGATGAACACGCTGATCGACCAGCCGGTATGGAATACCGATCTGGTCGAGGAACTGTCGCAGACCATGGTGGATGCGTCGATCTGCGGTCTGGGGCAGGCGGCACCGAATCCGGTGCGCTGCGTGGTCAAGTATTTCCCTGACGAAATCAAGTGAAGGGACGGTAATCGACATGAATGCCCCCATAGACGCATCGGTGATCGCCGAATCCATCGAATTCACGCTCGACGGCCAGTCCATGAAGGCCCGTCCGGGCGAAACCATCATCCAGGCGGCCGCCCGCCAGGGCGTGGACATCCCGCACCTCTGCTACAAGGACGGCTACCGTCCGGACGGCAACTGCCGCGCCTGCGTGGTCGAGATCGAGGGCGAGCGCGTTCTTGCCCCGAGCTGCTGCCGGGCGCCGACGCCCGGCATGAAGGTGAAGGCCGAGTCCGAGCGCGCGGTGAAGGCGCAGAAGATGGTGGTCGAGCTGCTGTTGTCGGACATGCCGGAAAAGACGTACAAGCCGGATTCGGAACTGGCCTACTGGGCAGGCAAGCTGGGCGTGACCGACTCGCGTTTCGAGTCGCGCGAACAGCCGGCGTGCGACGACTCGCACCCGGCGATGAGCGTGAACCTCGACGCCTGCATCCAGTGCAACCGCTGCGTGCGCGCCTGCCGTGAAGAGCAGGGCAACGACGTGATCGGCTACGCTTTCCGCGGTTCGTCGTCGAAGATCGTGTTCGATCAGGACGATCCGATGGGCGCATCCACTTGCGTCGCCTGCGGCGAATGCGTGCAGGCCTGTCCGACCGGGGCGCTGATGCCGTCCGGTGGTGTCGGCATGGTCAAGGCCGACCGCAAGGTCGATTCGGTGTGCCCGTACTGCGGTGTCGGCTGTCAGCTGACCTACCACGTCAAGGACGATCGCATCCTGATGGTGACCGGCCGCGACGGTCCGGCCAACGAGGAACGGCTGTGCGTCAAGGGCCGTTTCGGCTTCGACTACGCGCGTCACCCGCAGCGCCTGACAAAGCCTCTTATCCGCCGTGCCGACGCACCCAAGCACAAGGACTTCGTGGTCGATCCGGGCAATCCGCTGTCGGCTTTCCGCGAGGCCAGCTGGGAAGAGGCGCTGGCGCTGGCGAGCAGCCGGCTGTGCGAGATCCGTGACGCCAAGGGACCGAATGCACTGGCCGGTTTTGGCTCGGCCAAGGGCTCGAACGAGGAGGCCTACCTGTTCCAGAAGCTGGTGCGCACCGGCTTCGGCACCAACAACGTCGACCACTGCACGCGCCTGTGCCATGCGTCGTCGGTCGCCGCGCTGATGGAAGCGGTCGGGTCGGGCGCGGTGTCCAACCCGCTGCGCGACGTGCTGCAT
The DNA here is from genome assembly GCA_036567405.1 of Methyloversatilis sp. Taxonomy (GTDB): domain Bacteria; phylum Pseudomonadota; class Gammaproteobacteria; order Burkholderiales; family Rhodocyclaceae; genus Methyloversatilis. The sequence continues at coordinate 4,712 of DATCUL010000420.1, forward strand.
TCCGACGTGATCTTTCTGATCGGCGCCAATCCGCTGGTCAATCACCCGGTCGGTGCGACCTGGATCAAGAACGCGGTGAAGAAGGGCGCGCGGCTCATCGTGTGCGACCCGCGCCGCAACGACCTGCAGCGCTACGCCACGCACTTCCTGCAGTTCAAGCCCGATACCGACGTGGCGATGCTCAACGCGCTGATGCATGTGGTCATCGAGGAAGGGCTGGTGGACGAGGCCTTCGTCGCCGACCGCACCTCGGGTTTCGAGGAACTGAAGCGCAACGTCGCCGACTTCAGCCCGGAGCGGATGGAGAAGATCTGCGGCATTCCGGCCGAGACGCTGCGCGAGGTAGCGCGCATGTTCGCGACCTCGAAGGCCTCGATGATCCTGTGGGGCATGGGCGTGTCGCAGCACGTGCATGGCACCGACAACGCGCGCTGCCTGATTTCGCTGGTCATGATGACCGGCCAGATCGGTCGCCGCGGTACCGGCCTGCATCCGCTGCGCGGCCAGAACAATGTGCAGGGCGCGTCCGATGCCGGCCTGATCCCGATGCTGCTGCCGGATTACCAGGCAGTCGCCAACAAGACCATACGCAGCAAGTTCGAGGAACTGTGGGGTACGCGCCTGGACGCCAATCCGGGCCTGACCGTGGTCGAGATCATGGACGCCATCCATGCCGGCAGGCTGCACGGCTGCTACATCATGGGCGAGAACCCGGCGATGTCCGACCCGGATGTCGACCATGCCCGCGATGCGCTGGCCAAGCTGGACTGGCTGGTGGTGCAGGACATCTTCCTGACCGAAACCGCCTATTTCGCCGATGTGGTGCTGCCGGCGTCGGCCTTCCCCGAGAAGACCGGCACCTTCACCAACACCGACCGCCAGGTGCAGCTGGGCCGTGCGGCGATTGATCCGCCGGGCGACGCGCGCCAGGATCTGTGGATCATCCAGCAGATGGCGCTCGGCCTCGGTCTGGACTGGCACTACGATGGCCCGAAGGACGTGTTCAACGAAATGCGCCAGGCGATGCATTCGATCGCCGGCATCACTTGGGAACGTCTCGAGGCAGAGCACTCGGTCACCTATCCGTGCGAGCAGGAGGGCGATCCGGGCGACGAGGTGGTGTTCATCGACCGCTTCCCGACCCAGTCTGGCCGCGCCAAGCTGGTGCCGGCCAAGCTCATTTCGGCCAATGAAAAGCCGGACACCGAATTCCCGATGGTGCTGATCACCGGCCGCCAGCTCGAACACTGGCACACCGGCTCGATGACGCGCCGGGCTTCGGTGCTCGACAGTATCGAGCCGATCGCCACGGTCACGATCAATCCGGTGGACATGACCGCACTCAAGCTCAAGCCGGGCGAGGTGGTCACGGTGGAGTCGCGGCGCGGCAAGATCGCGCTGTACGCGCGCGTCGACGCCAACGTGCCGGTCGGCGCGGTGTTTATCCCGTTCGCCTACTACGAGGCGGCCGCCAACATGCTGACCAACCCGGCACTCGACCCCTACGGCAAGATTCCGGAGTTCAAGTACTGCGCGGTGCGCCTGAAGCGCGGCGGCAAGCCGACCCAGCTGTCGTCCTACGGCGGAGGTCAGGCCAGACCGGTGACGGCCTGAACGTCGGACGGCAGGCAGTGAAAACCGGGGCGCGGGCCCCGGTTTTTTTGTCTGCGTTCAGCCTTTGCCGAGTGCCCGTTCGCTGTGCTGAGCGAAGTAGAACCACTCGTTGCCCGGTGTCGCCAGCGGGTTCGGGAACACGATGAAGCCGTCGCGCGGTGCGCTGACCGGCGTGCCGTCGTGCCGTGTGCCTATCGGATCGCCGGCACGTACCGGATCGAAGCTGGCCCACGGGCGCGCGAAGCTGTCGTCGGCGTGCAGCCGGTCGATGACTTCGGTCAGGCGCAGCAGTTCGACGTCGTCGCGGGCCGGCGGCGCGGCTTCGTCGACCAGACCCAGATGGGCCAGCGTGTTGCGGATCGCGCGCCAGGCGAATTCTGGCGCGCGCGGGTCTTCGTGCTGGCCGCATTCGAGCGTGATCGCGTAGCCGCCGGTGCGGCGCATGTATTCCGTGGTACCAACGCCGTAGTCCGGGTCGGTGGACAGCAGGTGCGCGCGTTCGGTCGGCGCGGTGCGCGCCAGCCGCTTGCGCACGCCGGCCGCATAGGTGTCGAGCCAGCCCTCGACCACGCGCCGGGCGCCCAGGCGCAGCGCCAGCGCCTCCTCGTCGGCGGCATGCGCGAACGGCTCCAGCGTGCCGTCGTTGTCCTGCGGTCCGAGCATCGCGAACGGCTCGCCGCCGGTGTGGAAGGAATGCAGGTCGAGCAGCACGTCGTGCTGCGCCAGCAGCGGGCACAGCACGTTGGCGATCCGGTCCTCGTAGTCCTGCGGTGCGTCGTTCGGGCGCAGGTTGCGGTTCAGGTTGCGGTCGCCGGCACGCCGGCCTAGCGTCCAGGCCAGCGGATTGGTGATCGGCACGAAGGTGACGGTGCCGCGCACGATCGCCAGGTCGCCGCGCGCAAGTTCGGCGAGCACGCGCTCGATGCCGCGCGTGCCGCCGGTTTCGTTGCCATGTACGGCACCCAGCACGATCAGGCGCGGACCGGGGGTGAGTCCGTGGAAGGTATGTGAGGTCAGGCTTTCGGTATTCATGGTCATGAGCTGCAGGACAGTGCGGAACAGCCGGGCTTGTGACGCGCCCATTCGGGGCGCCGGCCGGCCAGGTCGTTGAAATCGGGTTGTTCGTCGTAGGGGCGCCGGATCATCCGCAGCAGCCGCTCGATCATCACGGTGTCACCCTGTGTGGCGTCGTCGATGGCGCGCTGGGCGAGCCAGTTGCGCAGCACGTATTTCGGATTGGCGGTATTCATGCGACTGATGCGCGCAGCGTCCGGTTCGCCGCCGGCCGTCACGCGCTGCGCCCAGGCCTGCAGCCAGTCGAGCAGGGCCCGGCCATGTTCCGCCGACGGGCCGTCGCCGCT
>DATCUL010000421.1:0-13300 GCA_036567405.1 Methyloversatilis sp.
CAGGTTGAGCGGGTCGGCGTTGAACACCGGGCGATCGGCCAGCGTCTTCGGATCGGTGAGCTGTACCCGCGACGCGGCAATCTCGCGTGCGTTCCAGACCGGCGCGGGCGTGACCGGCGAATAGATCCAGTCGGCCAGTGCTGCGATCTCGTCGGGGCTCAGGGTGGCGGCGAAACCGGGCATCTGGGTTGCGATGCGGCCTTCGGCGATGGTCCTGACGGCCTCGGGCTTGCGCAGTCGTTCCAGGTTTTCCGGAAACAGCGCCGGGCCCATCCCGCCCAGGCGGTCTGTACCGTGGCAGCGTGCGCAGTGTGTGTCGAACAGGGCTGCCGCGGCCGGCGGCGTGTTGTCGGCGGCTATCGCGCCGCGCACCGCGAGCAACACGAGTGGCAGCAGAAACGGCAGTGCGGTGCGGTGCTTCATTGCGCGATCTCTTCGTCCGTCAGGTAGCAGGCCGGGTCTTCGCCCCACACGTCGCCGCCGGCCTGTTCGGCCCGGACGCGGGAACTGCCGTTGCACATCGGAAGATAGCGGCAGCTGCCGCAGCGGCCGCCCACCTGGCGCGGGTGCTGGCGCAGGCCGGCCATCAGCGGCGTCGAGAGGTCGCTCCAGATGGCCGAGAAGGGACGCTGGCGCACATTGCCCAGCGGCAGGTGCCACCACATGGTGTCCGGGTGTACGACGCCCAGGTTGTCGATGTTGGCCACGTTCACACCGCTGGCGTTGCCACCCCATTGCAGCAGCTTGGCTTCGATGTGTGCTGCCCGGTCAGGGAAGCGGCGGCGCACCCAGTTGAGGAAGTAGGGGCCGTCCGCGTCCTGGTTGCCGGTGGTGAAGTCCAGTTCCTTGCCGGCGTGGTGATCTTCCCAGCAATGTTCGAACAGCCGGGTCATCGCGTTGCGTGACGTGAGATGGGCGGCGTCGGTCTTGCGGTTCTTGTTGCCGCGCCCGGCGTAGTTCAGGTGCGAGAAGTAGAAGCGCGGGATGCCTTCTGCGCGTACCAGATCGAGCAGCGGCTGCAGGTCGTGGGCGTTGTCCTCGGTCATCGTGTAGCGGATGCCGACCTTGAGGCCGCGCTCCTGGCACAGCCGGATGCCGCGCATCGATGCGGCGAAGGCACCTTCCTTGCGGCGGAAGCGGTCGTGCGTTTCCGCCATGCCGTCCAGGCTGATGCCTACGTAGTCGAATCCGATGTCGGCGATCGCGTCGATGTTGGAGTCGTCGATCAGCGTTCCGTTGGACGACAGCGCTGTGTAGAACCCCATCGCCTTCGACCGGCGCGCGATGTCGAAGATGTCGCGGCGCATCAGCGGTTCGCCGCCGGACAGGATCAGTACCGGTACCCGGAAGGCCTTCAGGTCGTCCATCACCGTGAATACCTCGTCGGTGGACAGTTCGCCCTTGAAGTCGGTGTCGGCGGAGATCGAATAGCAGTGCTTGCAGGTCAGGTTGCAGCGGCGGATCAGATTCCAGATCACCACCGGTCCGGGCGGGTTACGGCGCGGACCGACCGGTGTCGGGTCGGTCAGTTCGCGGATGAATTGGGAGATGCGGAACATGGGCGGGTCTTCCTATCCGGCGATGCGCAGGCCGGTCTTCTTCAGGATGCGCGTTGAATAGAGGATGTCGCGGGCGCGGCAGGCGCCCGGAAAGCGGGCTTCGATCAACGCGGCGATGGTGTCGACCTGTCGGCCGACCTCGTCGCGGCTGTGTCCGTGCACCATCGCGAACAGGTTGTACGGCCAGTGCGGCGCGCGGCGCGGCCGGCGGTAGCAGTGGGTGACCGCTTCGAGGCTGCCGACATGCTCGCCCACGGCGTCGACCTGCGCATCGTCGATGTCCCAGACGCTCATGCCGTTGGCCGTGTAGCCGATCGCGTAATGGTTGGGCACCGCACCGATGCGTCGGATCGCGCCGCGCTCGAGCAGGCCGGCGATCCGCTGCATCACCTCGTCTGGGGGAAGCTGCAGCTGCTCGGCCAGCGCGTGATAGGGGCGTGCCACCGTCGGCAGGCCGGCCTGGGTGGCGACCACGATGCGGCGATCGATGTCGTCGAGGGCCGTCGGCTTGCTGTTCACGCGCGCAACCTCATTTCGACGAAGAATTCCCGTTCTTTCGGGAACAGGTAGACCGGCAGACCGGTTGCGGCCTCGATCGCGTGGGCAGCACCCTCGACGCCGGCGGCCGCTTCGGTCGCCAGCACGAACCACATGTTCAGTGCGTGCTCGCGCCGGTAGTTGTGGGCTACCTCGTCGAAGGCGTTTACCGTCTTCGTGACCTCGTCATAGCGGTCTTCGGGTACGGCCATCGCCGCCAGGCAGAAGGCGCCACCCATGCGTTCGATCTGGAACATCGGCCCGAAGCGGGTCAGCGTGCCGTTCGCCAGCAGCTGCTCCAGGCGCGCAATCAATTGTGCCTCGCTCAGGCCAAGTGGTGCGGCAGCTGCGGCGAACGGGTTTTCGCAGATCGGGAACTCGCCCTGCAAGGCGTTGATGATGGCGCGGTCGGTATCGTCGAGCGTGGCCGGGGTGTGAGGGACGTTCATGCAGTCTGGCGGTCGCGGCCGGTGGCGTAGCGCGCGCCGCACTGCTTGAAGCAGCGGCGGCTGAAAAGTATCCGGTGCGGGAAACGGTCGAGACCGAGCCGGTCCGCCAGTCCGGCGCGCAGCGTCAGTACGTCGTCGCGCTGCTTGCCGTGGATCATGCAGTACAGATTGTAGGGCCAGTGCGGCAGCGCGCGTTCCCGCCGGTAGCACAGTGTGACGCCGGGTACGGTGGCCAGCTGCCGGCCCAGTTCGACGACCTGCTCATCGGGCACGTCCCAGACGCACATGGCGTTTTCGGTGTATCCCAGTTCGCGATGGCGGACGACGACGCCGAAGCGCTTCAAAAGGCCGTCGCGCAGCCATCCTTCCAGTACGGACAGCGTCATGTCCTCGCTGATGCCGGCGCGGGCGCCGAGATCTGCGAACGGCCGCGGGCTCAGCGGCAGACCGTCTTCCAGGGCCGCCAGCAGCGCGGATTCGATGCCCGGCAGCGCACAGGGTGCGGCGGCCGCACCCTCGCGTTCGGCCCTCGGGCCGCCGGCTCCGTAGAGATCGAAGCCCAGATCGATGTGGTACTCGTCGATCAGCGGCAGTGACAGCACGGTCAGTCCGGTCTCATCGGCGAGTTCGCCCAGTACCTCGGCCCGACGGGCTGCGTCCCGGGCGGTGACGACGAACCACAGATTCCATTCGTCTTCCCGCTCGTAGTTGTGATTGACCTCGGCGTGCGCATTCACGCTTGTCGCGACCGCTTCCAGACGATGCTTCGGTACGGTCATCGCGGCCAGCGTGCTGGCACCGATGCGGCGCGGCGCCACGACCGCGCCGATGCGGCTGACGACCTTGCGCGCGAGGCCTTCGCCGTAGGCGGCGATCACCGCCGACTCGTCCAGACCAAGCTGCGTGGCGATCTGCGCGTACGGACGCGACACGAGCGGAAAGTCCCGCTGATAGTCGTTCAGCAGACGCAGGTCGAGGGCGACCGGATCGCGCATCAGAACCCCGTCCGCCCGGCCCGGGTGCTGAACAGGATGCCGCTCGGGCTGTCCGACTGTAAGCTGCGGATGACCTTGTGGCTGGTGGTGTCGTGGATGACCACCTGATTGTCGTCGCGGGCGGATATCCAAACGGCTTCACCACGCGGCGTGAATTCCATGTGCAGGATGGCTTTGCCCGGCTGCAGCGTGTCGCTGATCTCGTTGCGCAGGGTGTCGATCACCTGTACCCAGCCGTTGTCGGGGAAGGCGAAATTGACCCAGACCTCGCGGCCGTCGGGCCGGGCCATGACGAACACCGGCTGGCTCTTGACCGGGATGCGGCCGACCTCTTCCCAGCTGCGGGTGTCCACCACCAGTACCTCGTGCCGGCCGATCGCCGGCAGATAGGCGCGGCCGCCGGCGATGGACCATCCGCGCAGGTGCGGCATCTTGTACACCGGCAGCGGAGCCTCGCCCTTGCCGTAGCCGGCCAGCACCTTGCGCACGCCCTTTTCCGGCTGCCAGGTGTCGAGCAGCGCGAGACCGTCCTCGCCGAACAGGCCGGCGATGAAGTAGCGGCCGTCGGGCGTGACCAGTCCGTCGTAGGGCTGCTTGCCGGCGGGATAGGCGGTGGTGCGGGGATTGCGCGGGTCCGACAGGTCGGTGATGCGGATTTCGCCGGCGTCGAACAGCGCGTAGGCGAAGCGCTGACCGGGCAGGTCGGCCAGCCCGACGACCTTGGACCGCTTGCCGTCGGTGCCGTAGGCCGCCGGTACGTCGGCCACCAGTTCCAGCGTGTCGGCATCGAATGCCTTGATGCCGCCGGGTTCGTAATTCTGAGATACGACGAGGCGGCCGTCCTGCGATACGGCGCCGCCTATGGAATTGCCGGCCTGGACGATCCGCCTGACCAGCGTGGCGGTCAGCAGGTCGATCTTGGACAGTCCGCCATCCCGCCCGAAGACATAGGCGTAACGCTGGTCGCGCGAGAATACGGCGGAGGCATGGGACAGGTCGCCCAGTCCCTGGACCCGGCCGATGACGGTCTGCCGGGTGGTATCGATGATCTGTACGCTGCCGCTGGCCCGTTCGATGACGATGCCCAGGTCGCCGGTACCGCGCAGTGCGGGCTCCGCCCCGGACGTCAGCGGCAGCAGGCCGAGTGACAGTGCGAGCAGCAGCGCGCTGATGATGGAGCGCATGTCAGCGACCTTCGGGGAAACCGGCCAGCAGCTGGCGGGCGATCCAGTGGGCGTCAGCCTCGTCGAGGAGGCCCTTGAACGGCGGCATCGGTGTGCCAGGACGGCCCTGGATGATGGTGGCGGCGAGGTCCGCCGGGCTCCAGTCCTTGAGTCGGGCTGCCGTCAGCGCAGGGCCGAGACCGCCCTGCAGCGTGAGACCGTGGCAGGAGCCGCAGTCCTGGCGGACGAGATGGATCAGGGATTTCTGTCTGGCAGCGTCGGGTTCGGCCGCCAGGAGAGGGGCTGACGCAAGCATCAGTGCGGCAAGCGCCAGCCCTCGGTGCATCAGGCCGCACCTTTCAGGATCCACTCGACGACCGCCTTCAGATCATCGTCGGAAATCTTGTCGGGGCCGTTGGGTGACATCGGCATCGGACCGAAGCTGCCGGATCCGCCCTTGCGGACCTTGTCCATCAGTTTGGCCTCGATGTCCTTCTGGTCCTTGTACTTGGCTGCAACGTCCCTGAACGACGGACCCAGCACCTTCTTGTCTTTGGCGTGGCAGGCCATGCAGCCGGCCTTGGTGGCCAGCGCTTCGCTCGCCTGGGCGCCGGGAATCATCGCAAATGCAAGGAGGGAAGCGACAAGCAGTGACTTTTTCATGACCATTCCTTTCGGGAAACGGTGAGTGGGGCAACCGTGAGGTTGCCCCGACGCCCCATCAGTAGATGTCGTTCTGGGTGTTGTTGACGTTGAACTTGCCGGTCGGCGTGATCAGGCGCGGATCCTTGATCACGGCCTTGAGCTTGCGCGTCTTGTCATCGACGACAACGATGGCCGATTCCTGGTTCTTGGCTGACCACACCGAGAACCACACCTCGTCGCCGGCCTTGTTGAACTCGGGCTGCACCACACGCTTGGCACCCTCGCCCAGACCTGCCCACTCGGCAATCGGCAGCACCTCGTATCCCTTGTCGAGGTTGTTGATGTCATACACCGCGACCGACTGGCTGATCTTCGGATCAGGATTCAGCGCGGTATCGACCCACAGGTTCTTCGACTTCGGATGGGTCTTGATGAACAGTGAACCGCCGCCCTGACCCTTCAGTGTCGCAACGACCTTCCACGCCTGCGCCTTGTGCTTGACCGGGTCGGTGCCGATCAGGCTGATCGATTCGTCGCCCAGGTGGCCGGTGGACCAGACGGGACCGAACTTCGGATGGACGAAGTTGGCGCCACGGCCCGGATGGGGGATCTTGCCCACATCGACGATGGCAGCCATCTTGTCTTCCTTGGTATCCACCACGGCGATCTTGTTGGAGGCGTTGGCAGCCACCAGGAAGTAACGGCCGGTCGAGTCGAAACCACCGTCATGCAGGAACTTGGCGGCGTCGAGCGTCGTGATCTTCAGATTGTTCAGATCCTTGTAGTTCACCATCATGATCTTGCCGGTTTCCTTGGCATTGACCACGAATTCCGGATGGAAGTGCGACGCGACGATGGAAGCAACACGGGGTTCCGGGTGGTATTCGTTATCCACCGTCATGCCGCGGGTTGACACGATCTTCATCGGCTTCAGCGTGTCGCCTTCCATGATCACGAACTGCGGCGGCCAGTAGGTGCCGGCAATCGCGATCTTGTCCTCGAAGCCCTTGAACTTCGACGTTTCGACCGATCGTGCCTCGAGGCCGACCTTGATCTCGGCGACGTTGTCCGGCTTGGCCATCCACAGGTCGATCAGGTTGATCTTCGCGTCGCGGCCGATCACGTACAGATAGCGGCCGGAGGCCGACATGCGGGAGATGTGCACCGCGTAGCCGGTCTTGACGATGTTGATGATCTGCTTCGTATCGCCGTCGATCAGCGCCACTTCACCCGAATCACGCAGCGTCGTGGAGAAGATGTTGGCGATGTTGTAGTTGTTCATCTTCCTGGTCGGGCGTTGCGCGACCGGGATGATGTCCTTCCACGATGCCTGCATGTCCTTCAGGCTGTACTCCGGCGGCTGCGGCGGCGTCTGCTGGATGTAGCGAGCCATCAGGTCCACTTCCTCGTCGGTCAGTTCGCCCGACGTGCCCCAGTTGGGCATGCCTGCCGGGGAGCCATACTTGATGAAGACCTTGAGGTAGTCGGTGCCGTTCGCCAGCGTCTTTTCCGGCGTCAGCGGCTTGCCGGTGGCGCCCTTGCGCAGTACGCCATGACAGCCGGCGCAGCGTTCGAAGTAGATCTGGCGCGCCTTGTCGAACTCCGCCTTGCTCATGGCGGGGGCCTTGGGATTGATGTCCTGGTGCATCTCGACCCCGGCCAGTGGCGAACCACCCGCCTGGTAGGCCGATTCCGCTGCCGGCAGGTTCTTGTGCTGCGACTGGTCGTCGGCGGCAAATGCCGTACTGACAGCCAGCGGCATCAGGGCCAGCGCGCTGATGATGAATCCGGTCTTCTTCATGGATCTCCCCTTCTTAACAACTGTAGTGAAAGTGCACGCCGGAAGGTGCGCACCTGAATTCAACCGCAGTCTCTCGCTCTAACAGGTTAGCATTCCTTGATTCGTATCAACATATTTCAGGGGGCGAGATCGATGCCCCTTTTTTCTTGCAATAAATCAATTTTTTGTCGCCCGGACTTGCTCCAGAATGCCCGCATGGAACTGAACCGAAACTGCCTCTATCTCGTCGGCGCAGGCCCCGGCGACCCCGATCTGCTGACGCTGAAGGCAGCGAGAATTCTTGCCGCAGCCGATGTGGTTGTCTACGACCGACTGGTCGGAAAAGGGGTGCTCGCGCTCATTCCGCCGCGTGCCAAACGCATCTATGTCGGCAAGGAATCGGGCGAACACTCGATGCCGCAGGAACAGATCAGCCAGCTGCTGGTGGATCTTGGGCGCAAGGGCGGTATCGTGGTGCGCCTGAAAGGCGGCGATCCGTTCATCTTCGGCCGCGGTGGTGAGGAAATCGAAGCCCTGGCGGCCGAGGGCTTGCCCTTCCAGGTGGTTCCCGGTGTCACGGCTGCCTCGGGCATGGCGGCGTACGCAGGCATTCCGCTGACCCACCGCGATCATGCGCAGACCTGTCTTTTCGTGACCGGTCACCTCAAGGATGGAAGCCTCGATCTCGATTGGGACGCCCTGGCACGGCCGAGGCAGACCGTCGTCATATACATGGGCATTGGCGGGCTTGAGGAAATATGTCGCCAGCTGATCGCGCACGGACTCCCTGGCGGCACGCCTGCCGCCGTGGTGCGCAATGCGACCCTCGACGATCAGCTGGTGGTGCAGGCGCAGGTGGCAACTCTCGCGACGGCGTGCCAGACTGCAGGAATCAAACCGCCGGCGTTGATCGTCATCGGTTCGGTGGCTTCGCTGACCACGCAAATGGACTGGTTCTCGGTCGCTCGTCGTGCTGCGGGGCAGCAAGGTTTGTCGCTGGTTCGCTCCGGAAATTCTTGACAGCCGTCAATGCGTTCTGACGGCCGCTTCCCGTAACTTTCGTAACCGCTGCCGGCAGTCGTCGGCGGCGAAAAATGGCAAAGGGGGAACCATGAGCGCGTCATTCTCGACGTCGGCGGCACGGAACATATTTTTTGGCGGGACGGTGTTCTTCGTCCTGATGTTCCTCGCACTGACCTACGACACGGAGCAGAAACTGCCGCAGCGTGACCAGCGTGCACAACTGTCCAATCCGGCCGTTGCTGCAGGCAAGCGCGTCTGGGAAAACAACAATTGCATCGGCTGCCACACGCTCCTCGGCGAAGGCGCGTATTTCGCACCTGAACTGGGCAACGTCTACAAGCGCCGTGGTCCGGATTTCATCAAGGCCTGGATCAAGTCGCAGCCCACGGGCGTACCGGGCCGCCGGCAGATGCCCAATTTCCATCTCACGGACAAGGAGCTGGATGATCTGGTTGCCTTCCTGAAGTATGCATCCGAGATCAACACCGCCAACTGGCCGCCCAACGTCGAAGGCTGAGAAGGAGACTGGCATGCAATACAAATCACAAATGGTGGCCAAGCCCTATTTCATCGGTGCTCTGGTCCTCTTCGTCGCACAGATACTGTTCGGCCTGATCATGGGCCTGCAATATGTGGTGGGCGACTTCCTGTTCCCGCACATTCCGTTCAACGTGGCGCGGATGGTTCATACCAATGCGCTGATCGTGTGGCTGCTGATGGGCTTCATGGGGGCTGCCTACTACATGGTCCCGGAAGAATCCGAGTGCGAGCTGTACAGCCCGAAGCTCGCGCTGATCATGTTCTGGGTCTTCCTGGTGGCTGCCGGCCTGACCGTAGTGGGCTACCTTGCGGTGCCCTACGCCACGCTGGCCAGGATTACCGGCAATGATCTGCTGCCAACCATGGGCAGGGAGTTCCTCGAACAGCCGACCATCACCAAGATCGGCATTGTCGTCGTCGCGCTGGCCTTCCTGTTCAACCTGTCGATGACCTTCCTCAAGGGACGCAAGACCTCGATCACGACGGTGATGCTGCTCGGCCTGTGGGGCCTTGCAATCATGTTCCTGTTCTCCTTCGTCAATCCGGACAATCTGGTGCGCGACAAGTTCTACTGGTGGTGGGTCGTGCATCTGTGGGTGGAAGGCGTGTGGGAACTCATCCTCGGTGCCATCCTGGCCTTCGTGCTGATCAAGATCACCGGCGTCGACCGCGAAGTGATCGAGAAATGGCTGTACGTGATCATCACGCTGAGCCTGGTCACCGGCCTGATCGGTACCGGACACCACTACTTCTGGATTGGCCCGCCGGAGTACTGGCAGTGGCTCGGTTCGGTGTTCTCCGCACTGGAGCCCGTGCCGTTCTTCGCGATGACGCTGTTTGCCTTCAACATGGTCAATCGCCGTCGCCGCGAACACCCGAACCGGGCAGCCACGCTGTGGGCGCTCGGCACCGGCGTGATGTCCTTCCTCGGGGCGGGCGTATGGGGTTTCCTGCATACCCTGGCGCCAGTCAATTACTACACGCACGGTACGCAGATCACCGCAGCCCATGGTCACATGGCGTTCTACGGCGCCTACGTGATGGTGGTCCTGACCATCATCTCGTACGCCATGCCGCTGATGCGCGGCCGTGCTGCCAACAGCAATGCCTCCCAGGTGCTGGAAATGTGGGGCTTCTGGCTGATGACGATCTCGATGGTGTTCATCACGCTGTTCCTCACCGGTGCCGGCATCCTGCAGGTCTGGCTGCAGCGGGTATCGACGACGCCGATGGGATTCATGGCGACGCAGGATCAGGTGGCGCTGTTCTACTGGCTGCGTGAAGGCACCGGCCTGGTCTTCATGATCGGACTGGCGGTGTATCTGTTCAGCTTCTTCAAGGGGGGCAAGGCCGCCGCCTGACGCAGGACGCAGGGCAGAGCAGACGGCCCCCGCAGATCGGGGGCCGTTTTTTTTTGCGGTGCGAAAGCGATTCCATTTTCTTTGCCGGCATCAAGGCCGGTTAACGGCGATTGGTGCACCATCGCGGCATGCATTCCGAGCTGACCGACACGACCGACCACGATGACCGCCCCTATCCTCCCGGCGATCTGGCCATCTGGGTGTTCATCCTTGCGGAGCTGGCGGCATTCGCGCTGCTGTTCGTGCTCTATGGCGTGGTCAGAGCGAAGCATGTCGACCTGTTCAACGAGATGCAGCTCACGCTGGACCGCAACGCCGGTGCCCTGAATACCGTGCTGCTGATCACCGCCAGCTGGTGTGTCGCGCGGGCGGTGGCGGCGATCAGAACCGGGGCTGATCGCTCGAGCGCCCGCTGGATGGCCTGCGGCATCCTGGCCGGGTTCGGCTTCCTGGTGGTGAAGGTGTTCGAGTATTCCGCCAAGTTCGATGCCGGCATCGGACTCGACACCAATCTGTTCTACATGTTCTACATATCGCTGACCTTCTTCCACTTCATGCATGTGGTGCTCGGACTGCTGATACTGGGCTTCCTGCTGCTCAAGACGCTGCGTGGCGGCTATTCGGCGGATGACCATCTGGGCATGGAAACCGGCGCCAGCTACTGGCACATGGTGGATCTGGTCTGGATCGTCCTGTTCCCGCTGGTCTATGTGATGCGATGAAGAACCGTACTTTCCATCTCGATTTGGTGTGGGCGTTGCTGCTGGCCGGCACGGCCTACACCTGGTGGCTCGGCGACTCCGGTCATGCCGGCACCGGAACGGTGATGGCCATTCTCGCGATCGCCGGCATCAAGGGGGCGCTGGTGATACGGGAATTCATGGCGCTGCGTGGCGTGAAACTGCTGTGGCAGATCGCGGTATTCGGCTGGCTGCTGCTGGTGCTGGCCGTGAACATGGCTGCCTACTGGAAGGGAAACTGATGGAAATTCCGATCGCTGCGAACGACCTGCCGTATTACGAGGCGGCCGGTGGCGAGGTCGAGCTGTTCGAGCACGCCTGGCGCAATCATCTGCCGGTGCTGATCAAAGGACCGACCGGTGTCGGCAAGACGCGCTTTGTCGCCTACATGGCTGCCAGGCTCGGCCTGCCGCTGAACACCGTGGCCTGTCATGACGATCTGACGGCGGCCGACCTCGTGGGTCGTCACCTGATCCAGGACGGGCAGACCGTATGGAACGACGGTCCGCTGACCCGCTCGGTGCGCCAGGGCGGAATCTGCTACCTGGACGAAGTGGTCGAGGCGCGCAAGGACACGACCGTGGTCATCCACCCGCTGGCCGACCATCGCCGCGCGCTGCCTATCGACCGTACCGGCGAACTGCTGCAGGCACCCGATTCCTTCATGCTGGTGGTGTCGTACAACCCGGGTTACCAGAATTTCCTGAAGGGCATGAAGCCGTCCACCCGGCAACGCTTCGTGTCCATCCGCTTCGACTTTCCGGTGGCGGCGCGGGAAGAGGCCATCCTGCTGGGCGAAACCGGCTGCGATCCGATGCTGGCCCGACGCCTCGTGTCGCTGGGCAACAGCATCCGGGCGCTGAAGCATGTGGATCTGGAAGAAGTCGCGAGCACCCGACTGCTGGTGTATGCGGCCATCCTGATCCGTGACGGACTCGATCCGGTGGCTGCCTGTCGCGCCGCGCTGGCGGAAAGCCTGAGTGACGACGAGGAAGTGACCGCCGGCCTGATGGAGATCATCCTTGCAAGCTTCGGCCGCTGATCGCACGCGACAGTTTCGCCGCCTGCTGTGGCAGGTCGGCTTCTTTGCACTGTTCGTGATGGCGCCGGTGTTCAACGTCTTCCGCTACGATCTGACGGCCGGCCATGCCTGGCTGCTCGGCATGCCCTGGCGTCTGGGGCTGGACGCCTTCCTCGCCGGCAAGATGGGTGCGCTGGAAGCGGGCCTCAATATCCTGCTGCGCCTGTTCCTGCCGATACTGGTCGCGGGTGGCGGACTCATGTACGTCGCCTGGCGCTGGGGACGCATCTACTGCGGCTGGCTGTGCCCGCACTTCTCGGCGGTGGAAACGATCAACAGCCTGATGCGCCGCGCCTCGGGCAAGCAGAGCATCTGGGACGGGCAGCCGCTTCCGCCGCGCAACCCCGATGGCTCGCCGCGGCCGGTGCATCCGCTGTGGTGGGTGCCGACCATAGGCTTCGCCGTCGTTTTCGCGTTTCTGTGGGCGGTGGTGCTGCTCACCTACCTGCTGCCGCCGGCCGAGGTGTATGGCCGCCTGTGGCATTTCGATCCGACGCGCAACCAGGCCCTGTTCCTGAGCATCGCCACCGGGGTGCTGACGCTGGAATTCCTGTTCGCCCGTCATCTGTTCTGCCGCTTCGGCTGTGCCGTGGGGCTGTTTCAGAGCCTGGCCTGGATGAGCAACCGTGGTGCCATGGTGGTCGGCTACGCGCGGCCGCGGGCGGCCGACTGCGCGGCCTGCTATGACGCCGGCGGCCCGGGGTACGCGGCCTGCGAGGGCGTGTGTCCGATGCGCCTGCGTCCGCGCACGCCCAAGCACAAGATGTTTGCCTGCACCCAGTGCGCGCAGTGCGTGCAGGCCTGCGGCACGGTGCAGCAGGCGCACGGCAGGGTCAGCCTGCTGAAGTGGGTGGACAAGGACGCCGCGCGCAGCAATGAAGCCCAGGTCAGCCTGACCGGAAGCCGCGACTGATATGGAAGAGTGGGTCGGCGGACTGTGGGACCGCTTCATCACCCGTGCGGCGACCCGCGAACACGCGGAAGCGGCGGTGCATCTGAAGGACGTCGAAAAGACGATCGGCATGGTGTTCCGTGCGCTCGGCGGTGACGCCGGCCTGCGCGTGCAGAACGCGGTGTCGGAACAGCACGGTGCGCGCCGCTCCTTTCTCGAGCGGGTATCGGGCACCGGCTTCAAGACGGGCAAGGCCAGCGTCGACGGCGCCAGTCTCAGCCTGCCGGAACGCATCGCCCTGTTTCCCGAAGCCGGTCTGAACCGCGACCTGTATGTCTGGCTGGCCGCGCTCGCCGCACACGATGTGCCGAACGACGACGAATGGATCGTCCGCAACCAGCGTGCGACGGTGGTCGCGCTGGACCGCTTTCCCGGCCTGCAGCCCCGTTACGACCGGCTGCTGGCCGCCACGCTGGCACTGCGTGCAGGCCCCGGCGGCCTGCCGTCGGACGAGGCGGCGCGCGAGCAGGCTGTG